>PBWC01000040.1 GCA_002729095.1 Methanobacteriota archaeon | reverse complement strand
ATTGTCGGAATGAGAGTTGTCGGAGGTAGAGTACACATCGGACAGAGATTGATGAAATTAGATGGCACCCCTGTTGGACAGGTAAAGAGTTTGAGAACAAGGGATTCCGAAGATGTAAAAGAAGCAAGCCAGGGTGAAGAAGTGGCAGTAGCAATTCAAGGACCTACTGTTGGCAGGCATATTGACGAATTGGATGAATTTTATGTTGATGTGCCAGAAAAGCATGCTAAGCGACTCAAGAAAATTGAATTAACACCCATTGAACAAGAAATTCTTGATGAACTAATTCGGCTGCATCGTAAAGAGAATCATTTCTGGGGACGTTAGTATCAATACTGCATGATGCATAATGACATAACACTACCTCACATTCATATATGGAATGACCCCGATAGTAACTTGTCAAAGGAGTTTGTGAATATGGAAGCAGGATTATCGACCGGTGTTGGAATGACACCACCAGCAGGAACTCAAGACTTGATTGGAACGGTTTCAGCCATCTCTAATAGTTTGATGAATGAAGTCAGTAAAGTGATTATTGGCAAAAATGAAAACCTAAGAAGAGTCACTGTAGGAATTCTATCTAATGGTAATATGTTGTTAGAGGATTTCCCGGGCCTTGCTAAGACTCTATTAGCGAATACTTTTGCTAGATCATTAGGATGCAAATTCAAGCGTGTTCAATTTACTCCCGACTTACTTCCTTCGGATATTATGGGTACATACATGTACGATCAAAAATCCGGAGAATTCAAACTACGTGCAGGTCCTTTATTCTCCAACATTTTACTCGCTGATGAAATCAACAGAGCTCCTCCTAAAACTCAAGCTGCATTACTTGAAGCAATGGAAGAAAAACAAGTTACTATTGAAGGAATCACCCACAAACTACCTGCTCCGTTCGTTGTATTGGCTACTCAGAACCCTATTGAGCAGGAAGGAACATACCCACTACCTGAAGCTCAAATGGACCGTTTCTTGATGAAGATGAGTATGGGTTACCCCGACCGCTCGGAAGAAAAGGCAATTCTTGCTAGAAGGAAGCTTCGTGGCAAAGATCAACATGATGTAGAGCAAGTTACCTCGCCTAAGAAGGTTGTAGCAATGCAAAAAGCTCTAGAAACTGTTCATGTAGATCCAGCAATTCTATCTTACATCGTGGAAATTGTTCAAAGAACTAGGGAAGACCACCGTGTAGTAAATGGGGCATCTCCACGTGCTTCGCAATCTCTGTTCAAGACTGGACGGGCTGCAGCAGCCATCGCAGGAAGAAACTACGTAATCCCTGATGATATCAAGGGGATTGCACTACAAATTATTAGCCATCGTATCAACATGAAGCCAGAAGCAAAGATACGAGGGATTACAGGTATGCACATCGTCCGTAAAATTCTGTCCGAAGTCCCTGTTCCTGTTATACAACCTGCTTGAAACCAAGTCATAATAGGCTTGCATTGAAAGAGGAGAACTATTCTCCTTACATTGTCCGAGAGTGGTGCTAGATGAATCCTTACAAAATGGTTATCGCTGTTGCTAATCAAAAAGGCGGTTGTGCGAAAACTACTACTGCAGTAAACTTGGCTGCAGCGTTAGCAAAGGGCTCTAAAAAACAAGGTCTACCCCCAGCTAAGGTTCTACTAATCGACCTTGACCCTCAAGGTAACTGTGCTACATCTTTCGGTGTTGAAAAGAAAAAAGTAAAGAAAACCGCATATGATTTATTGACTAATGAGTCTGGTGAAGATTTACCTTTGATGGATGAATATCTTATTGCTCCAAAGCAGTTGAATGAAAGTATGCAGGAAGCTTGGAGTATGAGGAATGGGGGGAAAAAAGCACCCAACAATCTTTCAGTTGGAAATTTATGGTTACTGCCCAGTGACATTCATCTTTCAGGAGCTGAAATCGAACTAAGTCACAAGATAGGTAGAGAAACCAGGCTTCGTGAAGCATTAGCACCAATTGTAGATAATTTTGACCACATAATAATTGATACTCCGCCATCACTTGGTCTTTTATCAATCAATGCAATGTGCGCTGCTAATTGGGTCATGGTTCCAGTTCAAGCTGAATATTATGCTCTCGAAGGATTTAGTATGCTAATGAACTCGATAAAAATGATACAGCGCAGAATTAATCGAAATCTTAAGATCTTTGGAATCGCAATGACGATGGTTGATGCTAGATCTAAATTAAGTCGTCATGTTTGTGACCAAGTAAATTCTAAAATGCCGAAAAAATTATTCAAGACTACAATTAGAAGATTAGTGAAAGTCGCTGAGGCACCATGGAGTGGTGCNCCNACAGTACTGCTAAACAAACCNACCAATTCNGGGGCTGGNGCTGGTTCACTAGAGTATTGGACNCTTGCTAANGAATATCACCATCGAGTCTTAGCGATGCGTAGAGAATTTGGGGTAAAGGAACAACCTAGATTATTACTAGATAGAAACAATAGAATTTGATTTGATGTTTAACAAAACATCTCAAAAACGCAAATTTTTGTTTGAACCCTTCGCGTAGGTTAAGTATGCGCTCAAGTGGTCGGAGATTAGGGATAGCGATGACTGCTGAAGGAATGACGTCAATTAGCGTTAGTTATGAAGTACGAAGACAATTGAATAATCTNAGAACAATGAGTGGTTACAAGAGTGTTAATGAATTTCTTACTGACTTGATTCGAGCACACAAGATAACAAAGATGAGTGGCGAAATTGAAACATTAAGAGAGAGAATGAAAGCTGTAGCAGATGTTGAAGTTGAACATTTAGTCGATAGGTTGAATCTCTCGCCGTTCAAGGTGTGATATTCATGATGGAATGGCGCCCTAAAGGCTACTTATTTGATACTAAAAACTTAGTTCGTGCATTATTTGANGAGCAAACGGATGAAGGAAAATTATTGGTTTCTGCAGCAGCAGGAAATATTGAAATTTTTTCATACTCTCAATCATGGAATGGTGTATTATGGCTTATAATGAACACTTTAATTGAAGACGGAAAACCTATTTACAATGGAAAGGAATTAGGGGANTTGAAAAATTCATTGCCGATAGTTTGGCGTTAGTTATTGTCCGCNATTCTTTGCAATCCATTCATGACCGTACCATTCCCACTGCTCCATAGTCCATCCCTCGGGTAGACCTCCTTCAGGAACTGGAGGAGCATTTTTGGGCTTTTCATCATTAATTTGTTCTTCTTCTTGAAGCATTGCTGAAACCTCTTCTGTAGATGTTTCCTCAGACTTCACATCGATTCCTGCAATATCNTCAAGACTATTTTCTTGNTCATANATNTCTTCAGCAGAAACCTCTAGGCTTGGTTCTAATTCTTCTTCGGTAGTTTCCTGTGACGAAAAGTCCATCTCCTCAACTTCATCATCCCATGAATCGTCTGAATCTATGCCACCGCTTGCTGATAATCCAGCTGAGCCTTCGAGTGCTTCTTGATTTGCAGATGCTTCTTCGGGTTCAAATGGAACACCATATCTCTTTATCATATCATTTATTTTTCTCTTCTTGGCGATGAAACTAATCAGTATGATTAATCCAGAAAGTGATACAAACAATATTCCCCCAATAATTGAAACATCCTTGATAATGTCGATTAGTCCTTCTTCTCCTTCATCATCAAGTAAACCCGCTTCGGAACTAATTNTCCACGATGAGTAGGAAAGGTCTGCTTCGCCTGGTTGCTTATCTCTAGAAAGATAATCTTGATATCCAGAATCTCGCCAGCCTTGGCATACATTTGATTGATTATCGATTGCTTGCATACAGTATTGTTGCTGAGTAGAAACTAAAATTTCTGTATCATCATAGTCGCTATTGGAACCAACATTATCACCGTCTTCATCGAACCATTCTAGAGGATCATTAGGAAACGCATCTGATGAATCTGCCCAGTTATCGCCATCAGTGTCAACACAACCATACATTGAGGTTTTTGAATACCCTGATGGGGATGTTAAATCTGCTTGCCATGTGTACATCGATGTACCGAAAGTCAATGGACAAGAATCTGGATTATTTCCGGATAAGTTCTCACCATAACCATCACCATCACGATCTATCCACTGGGTGATATCATTTGGTATAGCATCCGCACCTTGGGCTATTGTCCAATCTGGAGAAGGGTCAGAATACTTATCGAAATCAGAATCTAGACACCCAAATCTATCTTTAGTCGAAAAACCGTTTACATCGGGACAACCATCCGGTTGATATGCTGGTGAAGGATTATCTCCATACCCATCAGAATCAGTATCATTCCACTGTGTAGGGTCATCAGGGAAAGCATCTGCACCAGCTCCCTCTAAATTATCACCATAACCATCACCGTCGGAATCTTGCCATTGTTCAGGGTTTTGGGGGAATAAATCACCTTCGTTGCCTAAGGAATTATCTCCGTAGCCATCTCCATCAGAATCAATATATTGAGTAGAATCATTGGGAAACGCATCGCCATTAAGTCCACTTGAATTATCTCCATAACCGTCTCCGTCAGAATCTGAGGANTGGGTAGAGTCGGTGGGGAATACATCAATAGAATCAGGAGTTCCATCTAAATCCGAATCTAAATCAAAATATGATATTTGAGTCGATGAAGAGCTGGAGATGAACACACAAATTTGGCCACCAAATTCACGATAACCTCCAGTTACCTCACCTGCAGTTGAGAATGAATCTGTTACAGTGAATGGTGACTTACCAACAATGAATACACTGCCCTGTTCAGTTCCGACGAAGTATGAATTAGAATCATATTTTGAAATTGAGGATATCTTTTCGGAAACACCAAGATTAAGCGATGAAGCAGTCCAAGTAGATGTATTATATTTGTATAACATACCTTGNGANGAACCAACAATTAAATCTNNGTNNGNATCTTNATANGAATANGTTAGNTATGTATTAGATTGGGTNANCTTNGANATAAAACCACCATCTTGACCGTAAATGTGGGTATCAGAATCCATTGCTGAAAAAGTAATTTGATTATTTTCTAAAACCTCAAATGCCAAAAATCCAGATGCAACTGCACTAGTCTGAAAACCTGTGGCGCCAAACTGATTATACTCGTATGCTTTACGAGAACCAGTGAAATATGCAATCCAGACATTACCTTCATTATCCCAATCAATGTCATCAGGAGTANNAGANATATTGTGTTGATATGCTATCTCTTTTGAAGACATACTAAAAACCAGTAATCCGGAATCATAGGATACTGCAAGGAGTTGTTGAGCGTTATCTAAACGAGCGCTAGTGAACATAAGATTGGTTTCAAAAGTCCAGATAGAATTAAATTCGCCTTGTGACAATGTTTGTTGGCTGATCTCCCCGTTCTTTGTTACAGTTAATAATGAATTATCGGATAAAATCTCATGGTAAACAATCAAACTACTATCATCAGTTATTCCTGAATAAACTAGATTGGATTCTGCATTTGCGTTATTGGTAAGGGTTGCTAATGGAAGAAGTAGCAGAATAANGACCATCAACAAACTTCGCTTCATGTATCTGCCAANAAGCGTTATTTTATCAATAAGTCGCTATATTTGATTAATCAATCTTCATCTTCATCAGATTTATTTTTGCCCTTGCCCAATGAACTAGGAGGAGGTGAACCTCTTGTTTTCTTGACAGGCTGAAGCATATGCTTTACTGGTGTAAGCGTTGAAACATTTGTCTTAGGTTGTTCTAATGGGGTTAAAGTTGTAGTTATTGGTCTCAGCGTAGAGGTTTCTACAGTTGATGCGGATTCATCGGTATCTTCCTCTGTTTCTGACTTTTGGGGTTGGAGTGTTGAAATTACTGGCTTTAATTGTGCAGTACCCATTTTCTGGACAGGTTTAGGGAGTTGAACTGATGGTTTAGCCTCTGTCGAAACAATTGGTGATTTTACCGGTCTCACTAGTGGCGAAGTAGGCGCTAAAGGCTTGGAACTGGTTTCAGGCGCCCTCATACCAGACAGGCCCATTCTAGGTGCCTCTACATTAGAACCTGCAAGAATTCCGCGCATNGGCCTTCCTCCTGAAGAACCTAGTAGAGATGGTCTTGCTCCGAGAACTGAAGGATCTGGCAATACTGCTTGCTGAGGTCGGNCTTGACCAGAAATTGATTGCATCCACATCTGGCGCTTTTCAGCCCGTGAATCTACATTTTGTAAATCCCTAAATTCTTTTTCTCTGGTCTTATATTCTGTTTCAGAACTTTCAATCTCACCTTGGATTTGTTTTTCAACAGCGTCTCGCATCTTAGATTCTGCGGTTTCTTTGAAGTTGTCCATTTGTTCGGTCAGATTCTGTAATCTGTCTCTAATTTCAGCCCTCTTCAATCCTAATTGGGCTTCTATTTCTGCTCGAATTAACGCTTCTCGCTTTCTAACTTCTATCAATGCCTTATTGCGCATAATTTCTTCACGCTTGTCGAGTTGACGCTCTAATTGTGAAGCAACTTCACTTTCCTTACGAGTCTTGAATTGCTCAAGACGGTCTTCCATATCCACTTCTAATTCTAAGGCTGTTTCTTCCTTCAGTAATTCGAGGTGTGTTTCGAATGTTAATCTCTCATTTCTTAAACCTGCATCAATTTCTGACATAATGGCTTTACGCGCTGCAGTTTCACGAGACTGGAACTCAAGCTCAAGTCTTTCAGACCAATCGGCCTTCTTAGATTCATATTGCTCTTCAAGTTTCTCTCTAAGTTCATTTTCTCGATCATATCGGAATCTGGCAAGTCGGTTCTGTATTTCCGCTTCCCTTGCATTTCGATAACTTGTAAATTCTGATTCCATTCTCAACTCAAGTTCATTATCAATTTCTTGCTTGAGGGTCTTTGAGATATCATCAACAGCCTTTGAGAATGTAATATCATACTTTTCTCTAAGCCTTACTTTTCTTTCTGCTAGTTTTTCAAGATGCTTAGACTCAAGTTGATTTTCAATTTCAACCCTAAGTTCATCTCTTCTTCGAGCAATTGCTAATTCGACATCCTCGCGCATCTGTTCTTCAAGGTCGGTCGTTTCATTCCTAAGTCGCTCTTCTAATTCAACCTGGATTTGCTGAGCTATATCCTCTTCTAAGCGAAGACTTCTACGGTCATACTCTGCTTTCAAGCGTGCCTCTCTTTGCTTTAATCGTGCACGTAATTGTTGTTCTAATCTAGTTCTAATACCGCGTCGCAATTGTTCCTCACGTTCAGATAATTTTGCAGAATGGCTCTCCTCCAAACGATTTAATTCACTACTCTCCATATCCTTGAATCTAGTCTCCATCTCCTCAGAAATTGATGCTTCCATGTCTCGAATTCTGTGCTGTAATTCTTGATTATANTCAAGTGCTATCCTTTCTTTTTGAACCTCTAATCTTTGTCTGTGTTCATCTTGCAGTTCTGATTCAATTTCCTGCTTTAATCGCTCTTTGTGTTCCTCTAAGCGTAAATCTTGTTCAATCTCGTATTTTTCTTGGAGAACCTCTACCTGTCTGGCTAATCTCAACTGGTATTCAGAGCGCAGCCTTCCCTCTTCTTGGGCAAGAGCTTCTCGCTCTAATTCTGCGAGTTCGCTTTCCATCGATTCTCGCATCTCTTTTTCAAGAGCATCTAATGTCAATTCGTGTTGAACTGCTAAATCTGTAGCCAAAGTCTCTTGCATCGCTATAACTCGCTCTGCTATCGCTTGTTGTCTAAGTCGTCTTTCTCTACGAATATCAGCACGCAGTCTTTCTTCTTGGCGAAATCTTGCACTGGTTAATTCGGCTTGATCGACTGATGGATTTGAGGAATTTGTGAATTGAGAACGTAAGGCAGCCAATGACAATTTATCAGCATTGATTCTTTTGCTGCGAGCGACATCCAATGCCTCTTCCGTCTTGCTATCGCTAGTACCCATAGAACCCATCCAGTAACATATGGACTTTTTATCATACATAAGGTACGCGATGAATTTGTACTCCAATATACCGATTTTGAGATAATTTTTAATTAAGCAACAATACTTTGTAGACCATTGAATATATCAAAATTTTACAGTAAATTTGGTTTCACAAGCGGGACAGTCAATACTTCGAGTGCCTGGCTTTTGTTTCATTCTCAATCTTCTGTCGCATCCAGGGCAAGTAACTTCTACCCTTGGGACATTGGGATGGAGTGTGAAATTATGACTACAAGAAGCACATTGTAAGTTTGCTGGACGCTTGTCAACTCCCACAACGAGAACTTTATCACACTGAGGGCAACTGATTTTTTCTTCTTTCCATTTTTTTCTGGTAACTTCGTGTTCAACTCTTACCTTAGAATCACACATAGTACATTGAATTTCACCCAAGCCAGGAGGTAATAATTCTTGGCATTTGGGGCAAGTCAATGGAGGTGGTGCAATACGAGACTCCATTCTGATCTCTATTTCTTCATCCATAAATTCACTTCTCCTCTTCTATCAAAACAATCTTTCCAGGAACGAAATTCCAAGGTATTGCTAATTCAATACCAAGATCTTCTGCTAACTTTTCAAATAGTAATTTTGCACCAACTTTATCCCTGGATCCTTCCAATGAAATTGAGTGAACTCCAGCATTAATTTCTGACAAATGTTTGGCTGAAAATCCACCACTAGGCTCATTGATGTTTACATTATTGTTTGTAGGTTTGATTATCCCAGGAATGTCAACAATCGTCGATATTCTCCACCACCTAGCTCGACCAACGTCTCTATGATTTTCAACTAGGTTTAGTGAAGCTAATTTTTTCAAATGATGGTATAGATTATAACGATCTACATTCACAGTAGACTGGAGTTGTACTGTACTCATTTCAGAATTATTTAGCAATGTAGAATACAGATTTCTGCGAGTAGGATGAGCGAGAGCAGCAGTTATTGGGTCCGCTTGAACTCTGGCCATGTTCGCACCTAACACTAAGAAGTGCCACTAGGGTTTAAGATGTCGCGTGCAAATCTATTTCTGGAGTATTTTGTTTAACTGCTTGAGTAAAGTAATGTTGTTTAAATTGTTTAAATACCATTATAGTATCAGTCCACAAGGTTTTAGAAATTGAAATTAATATTGATAAAACATTATCTTTTCCTGCTATTCTTGCTCCATTTAATATTACCAGTAAAACTGATGCTTCATGGATTAATACTCCTACCCACAATTGATCATACCATCCGTTAATCACCGCAATGACTAATGTAAAGGTAATCATTACCGAAATTGCAATATTTCCTACCACTGCATTATGCATCTTTCTAGATAAATCATGTAAATCAATCAATGTCTTAGGTTCATCTCCCGGGAACATAATATCAGCTGCTTCCATATTTACAGACTCGCCTGTTCCTACTGCTATTCCAACATCGGCTACTGCAAGAGCCGCAGAATCGTTAAATCCATCTCCAACCATCATGGTAACGTGAGTTTGGGATCTCTTCTCAACCCAAGTCACCTTTTGCTCTGGAGATAATCCCCCGTGTGCAGATTTATCCGGTAGGCCGATTTGTGAGGCGAAATTGCTCACCGAGGATTGTTGGTCTCCGGAAAGAATCTCTACTGAAATTGAACGGGTNCCAAAACCATGAATCAACTCTTTACTACCAGTTCTTGTATCATCATGNATAAATGTAAATANANCAATTGCTGAACCATCTCTGGCTAAAATACTCATCCCAAAACCTTGTTTCTTGGCTTCATCAATTGCATTTGAAATTTCTTCACCGATTTTAATTTTGTATTTTTTTGCCATGTCTGCACGGATAAAATACACTTCCTTACCAGAAACTATTCCCTTTACTCCTGCCTCGATATCCTCGATGCTGGAAACATCAGTTAGAGATATTTTCTCAGACTTGAGATGCTCTAAGATTGAATGCGCATATGGATGAGAGGACCTTTTCTCAAGCCCTCCTGCAAGTGCTAAAGTGGCTTTCCTTTGCTTACCTTTAGCAATAATTATGTCACCGATTTTTGGTTTGCCAGAAGTTAGGGTTCCGGTTTTATCTAGAAGAACGTGATTTACTTTGGAGAGTTTTTCTAGTATATCGCCCCCTCTAACTATNGNACCCATTCTNGAAGAGCGAGANAATGCAGCTGCATGAGGCATAGCTGCTGCTAATAGTAAAGCACATGGACAGGCTACTACCCATAATAANAAGATAATTTTCCAATCTTTGGCAGGGAATAAAAAGTACCAAACCAAAAACGCCCCAAATANAACAATTGGTACCCAAATAGCCGANAATTTTTCAATTAAACCTTGTATTTTTGGTTTCTGCTCCTTAAAATTGTGAACTGCTTCAATGATTCCTGAAAGTCTTGTCTCATCACCAACTGCAGTAACTTCAACTAATATAGGCCCTCTTGAGAGAATTAAGCCAGCATTAATTTCATCGCCAACAGAAACTTCTACAGGTGCTGATTCACCGGTTAATGGTGCTTTATCTAAGGCACCGAAGCCTTCGATTATTATTCCATCAGTCGGTATTAGTTCGCCACTTCTAATTTCTATTATATCGCCATGATGAATTAAATCAAGAGCAATAACTTCACTTTCATCATCGGAGTTTGTGTTTTGATTGAACAGCATAGATTGAGGGTCTGAAATATTAGTCGGTGCTAACTGAAATGATACATTTTCAATTTTGATGTTTTTTTGTCTATTTTTCTTAGACTTTGAAATCATTCTTCTAGCAGTTCTCGGGATTCGGTCTAGGCCGCCTTGCATCGCTTTGCGAGCATTTTCAAGAGCAGAATTTTCTAAATGGGCTGCAATTGAAACTAGTATAACAACCATCAATGCTTCNTCCCAAAAGCCGATTATTGAAGCGCCAATTACTGCGGTACTTGTCAAAACCTGGAATCCCATTTGCCTTGAAATAAGGCTGGCAATTGCCTCGTTGAACATTTGTAAACCNCCNATAAAAATTCCTATTGAAGCAATAAATCCAATCATTAAACTTGGCATACNAAACATTTCTCCAAGCATTATAATTGCCAATATAGGGATTGCAACCATTCCACCGAATAATCTCCACTGATCAGGTCTCAATCTAGTACTGGATACTTCATTGAATATCGGCTTAGTACCAATGATTTTCGATAATGAATTGTCTCTTAGTTCGAGCATTTTTTTATTGGGCGCTGGAAGTAACTGAACTAGGATTTTATTTTCTTTATTGACTTCAACATCCAAAATGCCAGGCTGTCTAAGAAGTAATTTTTCAACATCTCTCAGACTTACTTTATTTCTTTTTGCTACTACTCTTGCGTTTACTCCTGCTAATTGATGGAATGAAAGATTAGGAGGGTGGCCTAGAGATTTTAGCACTGAACTAACTTGTGAAACAAAGCCGTATTCCAAATCTACTTTCAGACTTACTTCACCAGTTGTGGCTGAAACTTTTACCTCTGTTGTTTGCATTAAATGGTCAAGAGCATTGAAGGCTTTACTGGCACAATCCGGGCAATCCATACCTACCAATGGCCATTGAACTTGGTAAATTCCATTAGGCTGTTCAACCACAGTATCATCAATAACTTCAGCATTCAAAATTTGTTCTTCCAATTGCAATTCAGCATCGGTAACCTGCCTTTTTTTTACTAGTTTTGGAATCTTTAATTTGGATTTAGAAACTTTTGGCTTACTGGTTTCGTCTTCAAGCGAGAGNTAGTTTTCAACATCCTCTCTCTCCGCCATAACAGTTCTAATGAATTATTCTTCATCAATTCTCGCATTATAGATTTAATAGTAGATAAATGAAATAATAAGAATATTCATCACTGTAATTTACCACGGCCAATTATGAAGTGGCTACCTGACAACTGGAAACCCAAGGTTGTCGCTGTCGATATTGACGGCACTCTGACAGATGAAAATAAGCGGATTAATCCTAATGTTATAGAAGCACTATCACGTTTAGAGGAAAACGGAATCCCGGTAATTCTAGCTACTGGAAATGTTAGAGCAGTTACGTATGCACTCTGGCGATTTCTGAATTTAAGCGGCCCAATTTGTTGTGAAAATGGCGGGGTTCTGTGGCATCCTGATTGGGGTGAAACAACGTTTCGGGCAGATGGTAGTGAAGCGAAAAAGGCTGCACAATGGCTGGCAACAAAAATTGAGGGTTTAGATTGGAAAGGGATTGAGACAAACCAGTGGAGAGAAAGTGAATGGTGTCTATCTCCTAATGAAGATCTAAAACGAATAGAAGAATTGATTGCCTCAAGTCAATGGTCACACCTCTCAGTTATCAAGACTGGATTTGCTATACACTTAATGGAGCCTCAATTATCAAAAGGTTCTGGATTGAAAATTATACTGAACAAAATGAATTTATCTGTAGATGACTTACTCTGTGTAGGAGATGCACCCAACGACCTATCGATGTTCGAAATTGCTAATTGGTCTGTGGCAGTTGGTGGTGCTTTCGCTTATGTTAGCGAAGCAGCAAATGTTAGGTCTCCCTACATGCACGGCGAAACTATCGCCCCTTTAGTTGATGCAATTTTACAATAACTAAACAATTTTTCAAATTGACTTTAGAAATATAATTATTCAGCAGCAGCCTGCTTTTTCTCTCTTCTCTTGCGATTTTGACGCTTTTTGTACCAAGGATAAACTGGCCATTTGGCAAGTCCTGTCCACATTACAAGGAAGACAAATGTAGTTGATACAAATTTATCCACCTCCGCAGACCAAGCAGTTTCCATCCATCCATATTCTACGTATGCAATTCGAGAATGGTAGACCACCAACATCAGTCCAGCGATCAAATGTACCCATCTCCAAATTTTATTCCAATTCTTTGCCATCGTTCGATTTCATGTGTTGAAGTATTTATTATGTGCTATTGTCCAGTGTTAATTTACTCTGTTTTGATTAGTATTTACGTTTTCCGTATTGATTAATCAACTTTCAAGCGTTTGATGAAGGATATTTTTAAGTTTATAGTGACGGAAAAACAATACTACAGGGGGAGAAACCTCGAATACATTATGTTAGTTAGAGTTAGAGGAGGGTATGAATAATAAGTGATGAATAAAAGGAGCGAATATGGCTGATTTGGTAAATTCAAAGCCAATCATCCTGTTTAATACCCATGTTTATCCGCGTCATAAAAACGACCATGTCGCCCCTTTCATGCATGATTTAGCAAAACTATGCACCTCATTCGCAAGAGTTGTTGTTCATTGCCCGCACGCACCTGGACTCCCTTTAGAAGAATCAATAGATGGTGTTGAAATTAGGCGATTCAAATATGCAGCTGAAAATAAACAAACACTTGCTTATCAAGGAGATATGCACAAGCAAGTTAAGAAGTCATTTTTCAAAGCCTTACTATTTTATTCATTTCTCCGAAAATGGAAAAAGGCAACAAAGATACTTTTACGAGATTTAAATCCAGATATTGTTCATGCTCATTGGTTAATACCAGGCGCTTACATTACCAATAAATCAATAACGAAACAAACAAAGTTGTGTATATCTATGCATGGAACCGATGTTTTTCTTATCAATAAAATGAAGATTGCTCAAAGGTTAGCCAAAAAATCAATCCAAAGAGCAAATAATCTCCATTTCGTTTCCAATGTACTCCGAACAATAATCGTTCAACACTATGGAGATAGCTATGGCGAAGGATTGTTATTACCAATGGTCTTCGGTCTAGAGGATTTTCGCCAAGAATCGATGACATTACCCAAGACCAAACGCATTTTATTTGTTGGAAGGTTAATGGAAGTTAAAGGCATAGATGTTCTAATCAATGCCTTTAGCAAATTGGTAAAACATCAGCCGTTTCAAGACTGGAACCTTGACATTGTGGGGGATGGTCCTGAACGTAACTATTTGACAAACCTCTCTAGAGAAAAAGAAATTAGTCACCTTATTCATTTCCACGGTTCCAAACAAAGAAATGAAATCAAGGATTTTTACAATCAAGCTGAACTATTTATATTGCCTTCAAAAACTACATCTCTAGGTGAAAAAGAAGGGTTGGGGCTAGTAGTTCTTGAAGCAATGATGGCTGGAGTTCCTGTGATTGGAACGGATTGTGGAGGAATCAGAGAGACTATTGTGGACGGAAAAACTGGAGTAATAGTTCCTGAAAATGATGCAGATGCTTTGCACAATGCAATGGCTGATCTTCTCAATACCCCTGAACGACGAATTGAACTGGTTAAAAACGCACATTCTGAGATTGATAAACGGTATTCTACAAAATCCTTAGTGAATACGATGAAAAACTGGTACGGTGTTGCTGATGGAAAGTAAAGATAAATCAAAATCCACAAGCCATACCGTTGGTAGGGTACTAACTATTTTTGTAGTCATACTTTCATTCTGGTTTATTTACCAGCAAATAAAGTCTAGCGAAATCGATGTTATTGACACTCTTTCAGGTGCTAAACCGATAATCTTTCTATCAATTGTATGTATCTTTGGCGTGCTTATACTAAGTCCTATTATTTGGAAATTTTTGATGTTGGGAAGTGGTGCGGATGTCCCTTATAGGCTATGTTTTGGAATTTGGTGGACTACTAATATAGCAAAATATGTGCCCGGAAAGGTGAGCCTAATAGCTGGAAGAGCTTATGTTGCCAGAAAATATGGAAGTAAGGTTGTTATCGAATCCTTTGTGTGGGAATTACTAATCAGTGTATCATCAGCAGTATTAGCAGGGCTTCTTTTACTTGATTTAGAAGGAATTTCTTCATCAACAAAATGGATTTTGATTTCTGTTGGTATCACCAGCCTGTTTCCAATAATCAGTCCCAGATTAACACAAGCCCTGGTTAGAAAGCCATTCTCACTATTAGGAAGAGGCGAGTGGAGTAATGAAACTTCAATGAATAGAATATACTATTCAATATCCCTCCTACTAATGTTAATTTCTTGGATTTTATGGGGTTTAGCGCATCATTTCATACTATTGGGTCTTGGAATAAATGCTTCGTTAGCACTGCTAATTGGGGCATTCTCAATAGCATGGCTGGTAGGGTTCTTTGCATTTTTCTTACCTGCAGGGCTTGGCGCAAGAGAAGGGGTTTTTACATTCAATCTGTCATTATTTCTAACCGGTGGAATTGCTGCAATGGTCGCAGTAATTTCAAGAACACTGAATGTTATTATTGAAGTCGCAACCTTCATGTTTGGTTTGACGCTGATGTCTTCAGAAGATCTTGAAGAAGAATAACTACAACTCTTTACTAGACGATGTTTTTGGGTTATTTTCACTTGAACGATAAGTAATAGTTTCGCCTAGTAAACCAAGCAGGAAGAATTGAACTCCAATGATGATAAGTAGAACTCCTAATGAGAGTAGTGGCCGATCTCCTATGCCTTCATCATACGCATACTTGATGAAAACGAGGTAACTGCAAATTACAAGCCCGGATGTTGATAGAAAGCCTCCAACCTTCCCAAACAGATGCATGGGCCGCTCGAGAAAAGCCATTAGAAAGGAAACGGTAATTAAATCAAAAAAACCCCGCATTAGGCGCTTTGTTCCATATTTTGATTTGCCATGAAGACGAGGGCGGTGATTGATTGCGATTTCTGTGATCTTCGCTCCATTCATCTTTCCGAGTACAGGTGTGTATCTATGCATATCTCCATACAAGTTGAGAGACTTGGCTAAATCTGTGTCATAGGCTTTGAATCCGCAGTTCATATCATGAATTTTGATCCCGCACATTAGACGAACTAGACGATTGTAAATTTTCGATGGCCAGCGTTTCAATATATTGTCTCGACGCTTTTCCCTCCAACCACAAACAATATCATTACCGTTATTTATTTCTTCAATAAATCTAGGAATTTCTGCAGGGTTGTCTTGTAGATCTCCGTCCATTGTAATAGATATCTCGCCTTTTGCGGCTGCAAAACCAGTCTTCAGTGCGACTGCCTTCCCGAAATTACGCCTGTGTTTGATGACGCGTACATTCCCTTCAGATTCTTTCAATTGCATCATTATTTCAAGCGAATTATCCATTGAACCATCATCAATGAAAATTATTTCATATGCGGTGTCTTCTAAGATAGATCGAATCTCTTCGACGAGTGGAATCAGATTCTCTTCCTCATCGAGAACAGGTATGATAATAGACAGTTGTAATGTTTCCATACTCATGAGCAACCGATATCTTAAGGGTAGAATATGTTTTCCCTAGAGAAGATATATATCTTGCACTTCAACAAGCCGGTTTGAGTAAGCAGCATGTCAAATGTATCGGAAAAAATTCGTAGTTCGATTCACTCAGCCAATCGCAGATTCATACGCTTCTTTGACATGGCTGAGGCCGAATCAAACAAAAGAATCTATCTTCTGTTTTTCTCTCTCACATTGATTATTATTGTACCAATTCTGATTGCGTATGAATTTGAAGAGGATTCAACCAGGTATGAGCACAAAGACCTGGATATCTTTAGGGATCGGGCAGAGACCATTCTCGAAGGTGAGTTACTGTACCGAGATACTGAGCACGTTACGCTCTCTCCCCCTCTCATCAACTACATCTTTGTACCGGCCGTACTGTTAGGGAACACAGCGTTGGTCTGGACCTGTTGGTTTGCTACATTTATTTTCATATCATCCATTATTTTATATCATATCCTCCTTGAGTTATTTGACAAACGCTATGCGATAGCAGGGACTGTTTTCTTCATCACATCACCGTTCTCAAATTACACCACAATCATGATGATGCAAGATGATGCAATCATTGTGAGTTTCTTACTCCTTGCGTTTCTATTCATCATCCGGAAGAGTTGGTATAAGGCGGCTACTGTTTTCGGATTCGGAACGATGGTAAAGGTGTTTCCAGCGCTCTGTGCACCCCTCTCTGCCATTGGGCCAAAGTTATGGGAACATCGATTCAATGCAATGGTAATTGGACTTGGGATAGGGATTTGTGTGATATTACCATTTCTAATCTATGCGCCCGACGAATTTTTGCAGTTTCTCAATTTTTACCTCACTGGCCAACAACCAGCCTCTGGCGAACAATTAACTGAAACCGTTTCCGATGTTGAACAACGAGGTATGTCGTTTTGGAGATTTTTTGGAGAATATATCTACTTTGTTCCAAGTTCATTCCTACACATGATTTTTGTCTTTGCTTTACTAATGACATGGGTTTCAGCATTCATGAAGAAAATTGAAATTATTCCTGCTTTTGTTCTCTGTATTTTATGGGTGTTTATCTTCTATTCAAAGGTACACTATGGCTATCACATGATGATTTTTTCATTGCTAATTCCTTGGGCTTTACCACATCCAAAACAATTGGCGGGGCTCGGGTTTGCTGGGTTTTTCCTGATTGCAGTTCATCGAATATGGAGGGATACCTCAGATATTCAAAACTCAGTTATCCACTTGCTGTTAGCATTCGTGATGTGGTTGTATTGGATCAACTGGGCATACATCCTCATCAAGAATCGGAAAAATCATTTCTCAGACATGAGGTCCTGTAACCAATCAACACTCCTTGTTGTTTCTTGGCTAACAGTGTTTTGTTTTTGTTACTATATTCAGTACACGATCCGAGTCTTCCTGCGCTGAAAGAGTCTTTTCAAATTATTTTTCTACGTAGCGCTTACGGGCTCTTAGCCAACCTTCGCTGAAAAAGATCAATGCGTAAAGTGATACAAGCCAAAGGTGAACATTTGCCATTTCATTCAGCCAAGAAGGTGCAGTATCAAATGGAACTGCAAAAGCACTGTTCTAAATAGTCATTAACTGTAATCAACAAATATCTACAAAGTTGATACAATTCAATAACACAATTCAATCTACACATTCGCAATGAGTGACAAAAGTATTATTCAGTCATCATATTCCAATAAGATTTGATCATTTCCTTGTCTTTTATCCCCGACAAACTATACTCAATCATACCATCACTATTTACAAAAAACATGGTTGGAATACTTACTACATCAAGTGTTTCAGAAAGTGGAGGGGCGTGAATGAATGGGTGAGAAAGAGTTCTTTCCAATTCTGATTCCATGCGATCTTTCCATTCATTCATATCGCTATATTCTTCCCTTGGTTCTTTGTTAAATACGATTAACTGCCCAACAGGAACTATATCATCAAGAGCTTGTAGAACTGGCTTACAATGTGAACACCATGAAGCCGAGAAATATGCAACGTATGTTATGTTGTCATATTTGCTGTTATTGTGGACATTACCTTGCTCATCTGGTAATGAAAAGGAAGGAAATTCTTCCAACTCATCCTCACCTGAAGAAAGACAACCAGATAAATTTGCAGAAATTAAAATTATTACCAATAACATACAGTTTTTAATGTTCATATAATCTTCTCCTTATGTAAATTAATTACCCGAGGGGTTATTTTGCTTCGAATGACTCCTACTTTGCTTAATGACTAATGCAATAATTCCTGCTTCAGCAAATTTGGTTGAAACTCCAAGATAGTCTTCAAGTATGTAATGCAAATCGTGGTTTGAAACAAAATAAGCAATAAACATTGTAATAACAATTATACTCAAAATTATGTCTAAAACCCCTTCTTTTTCCTTGGCGGATTTCGAAAGGTAAGGCAACATTGCGACAGAGATAACTCCTAACCCACCCAGAAGAAACACGAAATCATTTATTCCCAGAAGTATGTGAACAACCCCAGTGTATGAGACAAGAGTAAGTAAAAAATTCCTGTTTGGATTTATATCTGTCAGTTTCTTAAATGTAGCATAAAAAATAACTGATACTAGTAATGATATCAGCATAATTTGAATATTTGTTAGACCTGCTTTTTCCTCTCCGCCGTGGGCTGAAACCGTTTGAAGCATAGTTAACATGGCAGTCATTATAACCGCCAATTTGATATTCATAGGTGTTCTTTGTCCCGGAGATTTATTTATATTTGTATAAATCTAAGGTTTAGCAAAAAATCCACAGAGGTCTGTATGCGAGCGATAAAGATAAACTTGGACAATATTTTTTCCACCATTTATGATTATGTGATTGCAGAAGTCTCTCGCAAAAAATGTCTTACTAGACTAAAATATTTTCATCGTTCAAGAATTTTAGATATTAAATTTTTCAAATTGTCCCTAAATAAAACCATAGAATAAGTCACTGTAAATAACAACATAATCCACCATGTAAATCCTAAACCATAGGTCGGATCTTCTGCTGGTAATTCGTCAGTTTCGTAACCAAAACTAATTACTGCATAAACAATTATCATCAACAGTTGTATTGATTGTGATATTGCGTAACCCCACCATTGAAAGGCGGGGTATTCAGTTGTCACGTTCGACAAATTATTCGGTTTTATTTCAGAGTATAATGTGATACACATTAAAGTGGAAATTAACATTAATGAGGATAAAAGACCTAACAAAAGAAAAGTTCCAGCACTAGACATTTTGTGACATTGAAACGGTTCGACTTCACCCTGATCAAAAGCATCCTTGCAGGTATTGTACTTGACGAAGGTTACAATAAGAACACTGTCATCACCTACCTCATCATATTCATAGACTTCAAACTCTGTCAAACCATAGTCTAATCCTACATCGCCACCAAATAATTCTGTGTCAACAGAGTACCAAGAATTTGAATTAATCGCTATTATTATCGCAAAAATCATCATAATCGATAAACAGTGTTGAATTACAGTCCAACGCTCGACACCAGATTTTTGTAATGTTTCAATCAAATTATGAAGAACAGATTTGTGATGGTTAGCCGGATCTTCAGTAGCCAAAAACGAAGGATTGGTTAATTCGTCAGATTCTTGCATGGAATAAACTAATTGATTTATTAAATAAAATATGTCCTAATTATTAGAATTTTGATATGTTTAAGTTGTTGAGGTTTTCCTACTTAGAAGAAATGAACTTGATTTCATTATTGGAAAGGGTGATAAAAACTAAATTGGTTAAATCAATCAGCGGACACTAACATTTCTCCTCAATTTGTGCTTCGTAATTCATTTGTCGGCGAAACATATAATATTTTCAATTGATTAAAACCGTCGATATACATGTCAAATGCACCAGTTAGGCCTAGGCGACGAAATAGGAATATGATTTCAAATATCGAACGCCCAGGAACTTTGTTTCAAACCGAAGAGCCTATCCTGGCAACCGAAACACCGATACAAAATTATCAACTTCCTAGGGAAAACATCGAACTGCAAAAGTTCGCTCAACTTATTTTGTACGGTATTTCTTTAGCAGCAATTTGGGGAGGAATTCTTTCCATCGCTTTCTTAACAGATTCAACTACCAATGAGAATTTCTTAGTGCTTGGATTTGGCGGTATTATTTCTGCATCAATGGCAATTGCATTAGTTGAGTGGCAACGACGTCGAGGTGGTCAAGAAGTTCAGAATATTCATGGTTACATAATCGGTATTGGATTTTTCTTTTCGGCAGTTGGAGTCCTATACATGACTCGATTGTTGATTAGTATAGCGGCTGAATCTGGAGGGTCATTTAGCTTCTTAGTCGATGAGAGTAGGCCTTGGCAACAGGAGGATTGGCAACCCGGTGCTAAAGCAATATATGCTCAATTATCTGCTTGTATATTACTTGGATTAGGACAATATTGGTACTTGAGGAAATTGAAAGGCGAGATTACTTTCGGACTTGCTGTAAATACACTTACTCCTCTTGCTGTGGTAATGATTGGATTTGGGCCATGGCTGGACTGGTCAAATCAAATTGTTTCATACGAACTTGGTATTTCGATAATTTCTTTGTCGGCATTAGCCATGTGGTTAGCATTACGCACAAATAATGGAATAATCTTCTCAATCGTCGCAGTATTTAGTGGACTAGTTCCTATTCTCTATGAATTCGCTCATTCTCCGGATGGAATCGTTGGAGGTGAAGGGGGAGCGCTTTCGCTAATGACATTCATTATTTTTATTCAAGGGGCACTAGCCGCTGATGATAGATTGAGACAAGACCTCATGCAGTTGACATCTATCTTCTTAGTTGGAGTTGTTATTTTTGCCATTTGGCTAGTAGGTTTCCAAGACTTAAACCTAGTTCTAGGACCTTTGCGAGCTGAAAATTTAGGTAATTTGGAGGATGTACTAAATCTGCAAGTAGTTTTGTGGATAACCGTCCTGATCGCATATTTCCCTGCAACTCTCAAGCGAAGAATCCCCTACATGCCAATTGGCCTTGCTGGATCATTATTCTTGTTCACCCCTGAATCAAGTATTATTCCCTGGATTATAGCCACACTTATGCTACCTTACTTAGTTATCATTTCAAAGGTTACTCGAAGATGGGTTGCAGACTGGTCAATAATCGCTATCAGTGGGGCGTTTCTTATTCAAAGTTACCATAATCCAATTGCTTCAGAGTACGACCTCTTAGAGGAAATTATTCTGCTGGCAATTCTTGTAATTGTTGAGTATTCTAGACGGAAAGAGAGGCTTTCCGACTTTTCGATAAATATTGCAATCACTGGCCTATTCCTGTCTAAGGCTGTTTTATTAGGAACTAGTTGGTTAATTCCTTGGGCCGTTGTATTCTACATACTGATAACTGCTTATCTACAACAAAAGGATGCTGTTAATTCAGGAAAAGAAAGCAAGCTAATTACAGCAAGTTTAGGAATTACCGTGGCAATGGTGTTGACTGTGATACTATCAGCCTTTGATAGACTGGAATTACCAATGCTCGATGATTATCAAAATATTCTTGACGGTTTCAATGTAAGCCTTGCAGTTGTTGCTCTTGCTGTTTACCTAATGATGTTTAAGTTTAGAGATTCAGAACTAGACCTTGGATATCTGTTCAAACTAACACAGGCAAAAGGGCGAGCAATGGTACCAGTATTTGATCAAGAGACCCAACAATGGGTCAATCCATTTAGTGAAATACCAAAGGAGGTAGAAGGTTTTGGTCCACTAGCAAGGTCAAGTCTTCTAGGACCGCTAGTACTTATCATGATTTCAGTTTCGTTCATTGATATAGGTAGTTTGCTGACCGATGTGCATTGGATAGGCATCATAATCATTCCAATTGCTATATTGGTCAGAGAGGTTTTGATGGAAGACAGGAACAGTTCAGTATCTAGAGCAATTGCAGTTTGGGCTACTTTCATAATATCCTTGCCCATTGCTTTCAAGTTCCTAGTAAATGATTATGAAACTGATGATTTACAAATAAACACATTACTATTTGATGCAATTCTGTTATCTGGTCCAATAATCGTATCTGTCCTACTTAGAAGAGATGATATGGATAAAGCCGAATTAAGCGAAACCGCCGATGACATTACCTTGCTTGGTTTGTTAGCATTAGGACTGTTGGATGCAAGCGGTGGAATTTTATTCCTATCTATGTACTCATTAGTAATATATCGAGGTATCCTCCACAAGCGAGTATTCATTTTGTGTGCAGCACCCCTCTCAATATTGATGTTCATGGACAGATTTATTAGCGCAGGTTCACATATTGCTCCTCTCCTAGATTTTACGATACTTGACATGGTATTGAATGATGTGAACACAATCGGTATAACCATATTCTCATCGATGGTACTCTCGATAAGTATGTTGACAATAATTATAAAATCAGTATTTGATTCTAAGAAAGTCAAAGAAGAACTCGAAATTCAACTACCGTTTACCGTTCCATTCATTTGGCTAACAATTGGTTTATTCGGAATGCTACCAGATGTCGCATGGTTACCAACTGCAATGATTTTACTGATTACAATATTTGCGTGGATTTCAGGTCGCTTAGAAAGTTTCCCGCTACTGATTGTATCAATGTTCGCTGCTTTGGCTATCGGATTTAACAGCAACTTTGGTGATGAAGGAATTAGCAATGGCAGTGAGTTATGGGATGTTATCAGTTTCTCTGCATTCTACGGAGCAATATTTTCATTAATAATTAATCAGATGGCAAGATCAGAGATTTTGTATCGATATATGAATGATTTAACTATGCCACCAGCGACTGAGGAGAACATTAATTTCCATTACTTAGTTCTGCTAAATAACGATTCAAGTAAAAGACTATTTTTGGAATTCTCTAAAGGGCTTACTATTGTAGGATTCCTGTTTTCATTTACTGCAGTATATGGAATTGGACCAATAATCGGTACATTGTATCTAACATATATCGTAATTTCTGATAGATACAAAAATATGTTCATACTCTTGCCAGTATTACATATCTTAACGTTCATCAATTTCGCTATACAGAATGATAATTTAATCACAGAGACAGCATTCTACCAACTTTCAGGATTGATTTTAATCGCTGAAGGATTGTTGTTAACACTATACTCAAGTAATGCGAAATATGGCTGGGAAATGTTTGATTGGGAAGATGAAGAAGAATTCTATTCTTGGTTAGATAATGTTGGAATCATAGCGATGGGTTATGTTGTCGCCGGTTTCATTTTCGCCATGCAAAGAATAGACACGGCAGAATTGGTTTGGGGACTAATGGCTGTTTATCTTAGTGGAATCGGGCTTCAAGGCTTTAGAGAGGATACCGAAGCACCATGGAGACGTGGATTTGGAACATTTGGGGCAATTATCTCACTTTTCTTCCTATCATTAGAAATTTCAACAGATATCTTCCGTTATATGACATGGATGTTCATTGGAATTGTGGCATTCGGATTTGGAATCCTGTACATGAATAGATTGGGAGAAGTTAGCCAACTTTACGATAATTTGGACTATTCAAATGCGGCTCCTGACGCTTCAAAAAATGAACCTGTAGAGCAGGAATTACTGTCTACTACTGATGCTGCTACCGAATAATCGATAGACGCATAAAGTCGATACTTAATGCTTAGAAATTTACGCCAGCGACAAACAATACAATTCCAGCAATGATTGCCGGAATCGTGGTGTGAACTGTTGCCCAAAGACTAGCAGCTTTGTGACGAACCAACAATGGGAACAAAGCATCCCCATCCTGACTGATGGCATTAGCAGCCAATGCTGGGAATGAAATTATGTCCTTAGTATACGCAGTAATAGCAATGATTTGTGGTCCACAGCCTGGAATCACTCCAATGATGGCTGCAGCCGTGACAGCAATCACCCCATCACCATAATTGGCCATATCTTGTTCAGATAGCCCACTAAATAGCAACATGAATTCAAACGCTAAGTAAGCAATCATAACCCAAAATGTGACGAATGCTGTTTCACTCGCAGCATGTACCATTGTCTCACGTCTGGAATGTAATTTGTCCCCTATGGTCGCTTCCGTATCATCAGCAAACCAATTCTTCTGAGCTACATAGAGAACTACAGAAAAGGTGGTTCCAATAAGTCCAATCCATGTGATAAAACCATCACGCGTAAATGGATCATAAGACAATTCTAGACTGTAATCCGGGTCTTGGGCCGACCACACCAGTAAAAGAATTGCAAAAATCAAGCCAAACAAAGTAACTATCCACCATAAAAAGTATCCTTGATGTAAAATCTTGTATCCAAGCCCCTCAGGAACTTCGCGGGAAAGATCATCCAGTGGTGATTCGCCTACAGGTGTGAGTTGTGGTTCTTCTTGCCATATTGTTGGGCCAATACTACCTAAGGGTGTGCGAGGAGTTATCCCGGCCATGTCGACCAAATAGCCCCAAGTAACGCCGACAATGAATGAGATAGCGTGAACGGCCAACAATGGTGCAATGAAGTTAGAATCTGTGATAGCGGCTCCGATCAATACAAAAGCCGAATCTCCCAATGTGGCGATTAATGTGGCCACAACTGTACCATAAGTCACGTATCCGCGCGCATACATTGGCATCATGACAATGGCACCACCGCAACCCGGCGTTAATCCCATCAACGCACCAATGACAGGTTGTAATTTCTTCTTTTCTCGAATATATTCGACAAAACGGCCACTGGTCGCATACTGCAACCAGCTGAATAGTAATACCATGGCTGCAACAAAAACCGTCACGGCCAGAAAGGCATCTCTCATGCTCGTGACCACGATTTCAACGACATCGTGGGCGTTGGCCATAATTATCGGTTAAGCCAGAGATGAATAAGGATAACGTTCAAAGATAATAAGATAAAATCGGCTTACTTTTGAGGTGAAGTGTGGTGCCGGGGGCAGGATTCGAACCTGCGAAGCTTTACGCAGAGGATCTTGAGTCCACCCCCTTTGACCGCTCGGGAACCCCGGCTAATGGTATTGCGTGGGACATTTCATTCTTGATTATTCCTCTTCTCTAATATTGTCTAATTCACTAGGCCTTGGTGGCGCAGTATACTTCTTATTGGCTAAATTTTTTCTGTGCAATTTTTTATATTGCTCCAACTGTTTAGAACTCCTGTGATAAGCAAAACTAAATCCACCAACTAGTAAGAATGTGAGTAGTAAAATTAGACCAATTAGACCATTTAATTCTCGCTTTGAGGAATCAAATTCTTCAATATCATTCAATTCAATTTGACTTGTTTGTGAATAATTAACTAATTCAACTGTGATAATTATTTGTTCGGTTGTCCATAACTCAAAGTTCCAGTTAGTTTCAACCCACTGACCAGGCTCAATATCTATAAATTTAGTATCCAAAACAATACCTTCTTCATCCTTTAAGTTCACTTCAACAGTTCCATTGAGTTGGCCCACGTTAACAATTCTAGTCATTATCTCAACATCTTGACCAAATATTTGACTACTTGAATCAAGGGAAACTATATCCAATTTTGGCTCGAAATCAACCCAATTAAACCTAGGCAAAATCGGGTTACTGAAGGTTCCTAAACCAGTTAACTCTAAACCTGAATTATCAAATGCTTCAAACCAAATAACTATCTCAGAATCCCTATTCAGTAGGGAATGATTTTGTGGTGAAATATCTATACTTTGATTAAAGTAGGTGTTGTACTGAGTATATTCTGTTGAGTTGATTATTGTTTCACCTTCACTTCCATTGATAATATTGCCTTGGTTAGTGAAATACCATCTTACTATTAATTCAGGTTGATTCAAAATATATTCATCACTAACTGTTGCGGATATTAATAACTGTGATAATTGATTTGAATCAATTTTCAGAAGATTCTTCAGATTCAATGATAGCAATGGCGGATTATTATCAAAATAAATTTGATAGTTTAATGTCGCCAATTTTGCTAATTGTGGAGAAAATAGACTTATTTCTAATTCAAACATTTCACTATCGCTGAATGTTTCATTACAAAGCAAGTTAATCAACACTATTCCTTCATTGGAAATACTGGTATTGGTTAAGATATTCCCACTTACTGCTTCTATCAATCCATTAATTGTGAAGCTACTTGGTAAAAATTCTACTGGAATTGAATAATTAATGAAGCCAAGAGACAGTTCTAAGACAATTAATTCATCATTTTGAACCCAAAGCTTAGTTTCATTAAATGCTGAAACAAACCCTTTTTGTCTAATTTCTAATTGTTTTAATTCAATGTCGTCATTTAGATTCCAACTAAACATAGAGAGCAATGAAAGCCCTAAATACAAATCTTGGCCTTCATCAAAAATTTTCAAAGAAGGAGTCCACTCTTGTACATTGATAATGTCAGTAATATCCCATGATATCCTAAAAGAAATTAGGATATCCCAGGTTTGGAAACCTTGCTGTTGAGAAACTTTGACATCGGGCTGAATTACGAAGCATGAATGATCGAACTCTACAATTGCAAATCTTGGAGAATAATGGATAAAGCATTGCTGATCATAATCTCTTCCGAGTATTCCAAACTCGAATTTATCAATTGAATCTATTCCATTTGCATCAGTTAGAGTAAAACCTAGAGTATGTTGGTATCCGGGTAAAATTTGCTTATCGATTAAATCTAAATTAATAGAGTCTACGTCAAGATATGTTTGATACTGATTCTCAACAAAAATAGTCGCCAAATCTAGTTGAGAACCGAAATCTCCACCACCCATCAAAGAATTCCCAGCTAGATCTTCTAACTCAATAACAATACTTAGCCGGCCTGATTCATACGGACCTCTAATGTCATACCATGAGTAAATTGGCAAATCTACGGTGGCTATTTTGGAACCGGTATTTACAGATAAAGTTGTAGAAACATATTCATCAATATCCATTAAACCATCGCCATCAAAATCATCTTTGTACTCAGACCAAGACCAGATTGTAATAGATGGACTTAATCCTTCAGTATCGGACAACTCTAACCTAAGAGGTATATCTTGACCTGCCATCCAAATATGTCCATCGGCTGGAGAAATTCCTCCAGGATCTAAAATACTAAGAGATAATATTCTTGGAGAATCGATATCAAACAAAATTCTAGTCTTTTGATATCCAGCAGTCATATCCAGAGAATTTTGTGAATTAGAATCAATTGTACCTGTTCGATTAATATGAGCGGAAATCTCTAGATAAGTATTTGATGGAATTTCACTTGAATTTGGCGTTAAAATGGATGCCGAAAAATAGCCGTTAGGGCCAACCTCTACGAAATTAGAGTTGCTCCAATTTATCGGCTGTCCTAGCCATGTATCAATGCCTCCTGAGATATTTTTTGGAGGGACTGCTTGAATTCTAACCTCAATTTCAGCCTGTCCAGATTCGATGAATTTACTTGATATACCTTGAAATCTAACCTGTCCATTAACATTTATTGTTTCGTTTGATTGTAAATGGAATGGCCAATCTGCGTCAGTCCAATCGTGGAGGGCATTGTGACTATCAAATGCTGAAAATTGAATGATCTCTAAATCATTTTCAATCTCATTAAATGCTGTTTGGCGAACTACAAGAGCTGGACCTGTTTCAAGACCCGATGCATCTTGAGAGATTGCCATCCAATGAATATCATCAACATCATCTAAATTCCAGTTACTGGTTAAGGCCCACTGTATCTGACAAAAACCATCAAGACAATAAATTGAGGATTGAGATAAATCTATCAGAGCCAGATGATTTCCTTTAACTATACTAAATCGCTTATCTGAATAAAGATCGGTTGCTTCTACTTCTAAAATGAGGTCTTCAATACTAGACGATGAAGAAATAATTAATCTAACATTATCTAATTGATAATTTGCTTCACTAAAGGTGACTGGGTCAAATCTTACATGTGAAGTATTTACCATGATAGTTTGCTCAGGTAACCATCTTTCACTACTGATTGAAATTATTTGATCAATTTGATGTAGGTAAGAACTTGTAGTAAGGTTAACCCTAATTGAGCCAGAAGTGGTTTCGACTTTCATAGGGATGTCGATAAGCGCCCTATCGTCACCTTGATATGATTGGTTTCTGATTGAATTTAACATTATGTCTGATAGTTCTAGATCGATGCTCTGTACTCTTGAAATCACCATTAAATTGGAAATCTTAACTGTTGAATTACCGTTAGAACGGAATTTTACGGTACATTTTGCCAACCCATAACCTGGGTAAATTTCCCCATCTGGGAATGACAAATTAGGGCATGAGTCTGGGCTTTGATATCGCGCTTGGGTTGTAGACATGTTTGTTGTTGTATTAACAACTGGCTTATTATTGGAAAAATAGTTTAACGAGGAATTGGATTGTGAAGACAACTCAACTAGCATAGACATAGGAATATGATTATTTGTCGATGGATTACTAGGAGTAATTGAATCAAGCACTCGATATGATACTTCAACAATTTGGCCATCAGTTAAATTAAGTTCTAGTGAATTATTATTATTTGAGTTAATTGAGTCACCGCTCGAAACATGTGATAATTTTGTAGTCATTCCAAAATGTTCATTTAAATTTTCAGTAGACCAAGAAAATACAACCTCATTTTGTTCGCCTAAAAATACTGAAGGGTTTTCTGGGGCTTCAGCACAGATAGGAGTATAGGAGAATCTTGTAAATTCATGACCCGATAACAAAGTAATCTGAATCTCATCTGAAAGACTTTGAGATATTCTTCCATCATTACTAAAATTCATTTGTCTAAAATTGATGTCCTCATCATAGTATGTTGAATCTAGATTAAATGTTGAAGAGTGTAAAGAAATATTATCGCCAAACGAAGTCATAATTGCACCGATGTGTGGGCAATAACTTGGAACTTGAATATTGAAAAATGATGGTTGTTGGGTTGTAATTTGAAAATCAGATGATAAATAGAAATCATCATATTGGCCAAAATAGATATCGTTTTGTCTAATATTTTGCAAATGATAAGAATCAAAGTATGTAGAGCCGCCAATCGAAAGCAATTCTACCGATGGGGAAACGAGATTATTGGATGTTTCCAGGTTTACCTTAACCCTAATACTAGGATAGGCCTCAGCATCAAGTTGAACATCAATTGGGAGTATTCTATTGTCGTATCCAGCAATTATATTATTGTCAATGTCTAACAAATCGAAGGTGACATTAGTTCCTAATGGTTGCTTTACCAATCCGTCAATACTGCCCCAACCAAAATCTGGATTTGGAGATAATATTTCTGAAATCCATGAACCGTTATTCTCGAAGACATCTATCTCCATTCCAGCATCATCAATGTACCAGCCATCATATTCCAGTAGTTGGTCAGAGAAGAAAGAATATCTAAATCTAATATTCTCTCCAGACAGATTTGATGTGTCAAATGTTTTGTTATCAAATGGACGAATCGTATTTCTACAGCCACCACTAACTGTTGAACCATCAAAAATTCCTTCACCATAAAATGGTGAATTGGTGTTTATTGTTGAGATTTGATCATGAAAAGTTCCGATGGTTGGAGGTAGATACCACCAACTTATTCCACCATCAGTTGACACGGATATAGCCCCTCCGTCCCAGTTCGCTTCTGTGCATACCCAGCTTTTGAAAGATAATCTAGATGATGAGCCAATAGGTAGTAAATATTCAGGAGAATACAAATGTGTCAACATCTCATTACCATATGATGAATTAAGAAATATTCCAGCGCCTTGTTGCCCTGAAGACCAATATCCTGGGCCGTATCCTGAGACATTAGAAGTTGTACCAATTTGCCACTGACGATCGTCAATGGATTGAAGCGCCCAACCTGCAGGTAAATTATCTCCTGAATCAAATGTAAAATTAGTATAGGAATGATAGTCAAGTCCCATAGCATTCGTCCATTGCCACTGGTTTTGAGTGAAACTATAATTTTCTAGCCACCCATCAGATGAACCGAGAAATAAATTTGGCTGAGATGAAAAATTTCTGTAAACTACACTGGAAGGATTACTTGTTTGCCTCCCATTATGGAAAACAATATTGTCTATTGCAATTCCTTCCCAACTAGATGAAGAAGTACCGCCAAAATTTATTGATGAATCGGTGATTACGGAAAACCTGAGCAAGGTGTTACTGAAAGTTGGTGTATTTGAAAGATTGAAATTTAGGTTAAAAAATAACGGTATCCAACCTTTTGATTCTCCATAATACAGGTTCCCATTATGCCATATTCCAGTACCTGGGATTCCAAATCTGCCAGAAAGTGTATTCCAAGAGGTTCCGTTATCTATTGATAATTCAACTGTAATATAATCATCAAGATAACCTTGTAAATCCCAATTCATGCTTACTTCAATCTCATCAACGGAAGAAATAGATGAGAACTCTAAAGGTAAAACATACTTAGAATTAGCGTTGGGCAAATAATCACCAGCAAAATTTCCATGGAAAAGAGCACCCTGATTTCTTCCTTCATTGAAAATCATCAAATCATCAATGAACCAGCCACCTCTATCTCCATCAATACTACTTGTTTCAAAACAAAAGCGTAGAAAAAGCACCGATTGATTAGAAGAAACATATGATTCTAATTCAAGTTCTACTTTATTCCATGAATTCGACTCCCCACTCCAAACCAAATTTGGCGCATGTACTAATCCTGTTTGTACGATTCCATCTGAAGGAATCATCATTGGAGTCCAACTATTATTTGAATCAAAGACTTCAACCCAAGCAGCGTCACTAGAATCTAGTGCAAGCCATTGATAGAAAGAAATTGAAAAATTATTGATTATCCTAGGCATATTAATTTGAGGAGACTGAAGACAGGAGTACTGGGATGAAAACAAATCTCCACCTCCGGTGGTTGAAAGAAAACCACTAGCATTAATTCCTTCAGTTGGTAAATTCATATTTGATTGAGAGTTTGAAGAAGAATTGGATGGAGTCAGTATTGACCAGTGATATTGGTTTATCCCATTTGCGAACCAGCCCTGAGATGGTACTGTAGTGGTTGTTTCAAAGTCGGTTAATTGGCTAAATGAAGAATTTCTCTTGAGGCGTAACTCATTATTTGTGGTAGAAATAATTGTATCATTGTGATCACCAAACCACTGGTCTCCATTAGAAGAGTCAACGATAACATGTGAAGTATTGGAGGGTTGCCAAATCGGAGAGATCTCTAACTGTCCTGATTTGAAAGTATGATTTGCTGGAATTTGAATCATTGATGACTCTGTAGTGTTGATGTAGCTTTGATTTGCACTTGGAAGAAAATCAATATTATTATTCCAATTAAGAGGTTCTTCTGACTGCCAAGAAGAACTATTTTGCGCTTGCACATTGATTAATGTACTAGTCAGTAAGATAAGTACTAACATAACAGAGGAAATTTTTGGACTGATTTCAGTCAAAAAATTTTGTTGTTTGAACCTCATTTATGTTTCACCTCGCTTCGCGAGGTGAGGTCATCAATAATTAACCAGTTGACGCGATGTTCATACAAAAAAAAACATCAATGTTCAAAGTCTGTCAACCATACCAGCCTTCAATGACGGAAGACCGGCACCTAGATAGCGGTCAAGCGCGAGAAATCGAAGAGGAATTATTCGCTACCCGTCGGCAACAATCCTCGAGACATGTCCCTGTTCCTTTACCAAGACAGGACTTTTGGGAAATGGTTGGGAAACTCCTATCCGATATTGATATGGATATCCAACATATGATGATGAATGGAATGACGGGCATCAGGCTACAAAATCTACAAAAAAGACAGGCTAATGTTAGAAGAATTGCGTCTGAATTAGCTAGAAAAAGACTGGTATCAATGATGCAACATGTTGCATCCCAGTCTCTCAGAATTGCTGCACAACCCGGAATGGTGCAGGATTTAGCCCCTCTAGACTGGCAAAGACATGATCCTGCAGAAAAGGCGTTTTATCATGGCCTTCAAATTCAAATGGACCGCTTCAAAAAAGACATTGATTGGAACTCGATGCAGAAAGGCGAACTTGCTGATAATTTAATGGAAAGAGTAACTCACTCGCCAGGTACCATGCAATTAGATTCATTTGTAGAGCAAGATAAAAATTTAACAGGAAATCCTCCACCGGACTTAATCTTTGAAGATAGTGAATCCGAACACGAGATTGTTGAAGAATTAGATGAAGAAGATAGATTTATTGGCGATCAATGGGCTGATATTGAAGAATTCATACTAGATGAACCCTCAGAAAATGTCCCGGTAAAATCCCTCCAACATACAGATGATGAAAAATTATCAACAAACAAACATTCAGCGGCAATGGAATTAGCACCATCAAAAAACGCTGGAAATAAGATAATGTTAGATGATTTAGATGACCCAAAACAGATTAAAGAAGAAATTCAGACAGATACTAAACCAAGTGATGATTTAGTTAGAATTAAGGTAATAGAATCATTTCCTGAACCTGTGATGGTTGGAAGCGGTGAGGAGATTCTACTAGAGAAAGATGATGTGCATTTTCTTGACCAAGAAACAGCTGATTGGTTAGTAGAATCTGGTGTCGCTGAAGTTGAATCTCTTTGAGAGAGATTCAATTAACTACACGCATTGAAAGTTCAATGCTCACAGTATCAGGAATTTCAATTTTCGTGACTTGTCTTAATGCAGACTCATCTTTACCAGAATTGATATCCATTTCCAATAAACGCTTGTGGACACGAAGTTCCCAATGATCGTATGTTTCACTGCCTTCACCGTCTGGTGCTTTACGAACAGGTACGACTAAACGACGTGTTGGAAGAGGAATTGGTCCCCTCAAAGAAATTCCACCAGCATCACAAATGGTTTTGATTTGATTAGCAACTTTGTCAATATCTCTGTGGTTTTCACCAGTCAGTTTAATGATTGTTACTGCTGCCAAATTTAATCCTCCAACCAATTACCGCTAGATACTAAAATCACTTCTTTTCAATCTTTAAACAGACACCAGCAGCAACTGTCTTACCCATGTCACGGATAGCGAAACGGGATAATTCAGGGAAGGTATCCATTTGCTCAATTGCAAGTGGCTTTGTTGGTTGGAAACGGATTAAACAAGCATCGCCAGTCTTTAGGAAAGATGGATTTGCTTCTTTACCAGACTTGTTTGTCTTTTCTAACAACTCGTGGAATCTCACTGCAACTTGTGCTGTGTGAGAGTGGAAAACCGGCGTGTAACCAATTGAAACCGCTTTTGGAATATCCATTAGCTGGATTTGTCCAACGAAGGTTTCGTCATGACGGACATAGGTTGGCTCACTGTCAGAGTAACCGGCAACGTCACCACGTCGGATATCAGTAGCAGCTAGTCCACGAACGTTGAAACCAACGTTGTCTCCTGGTTCTGCTTTTGGTACCATTGTGTGGTGCATTTCGATTGACTTGACTTCACCGGACTTTTGTGATGGGTTGAAGACTACTGTCTTTCCAACATTCAAAGTTCCTGTTTCGATCTTTCCTACAGGTACAGTTCCNATACCGGATATTTTGTACACATCTTGTATAGGTAGTCTTAGAGGCTTGTCGACAGGCTTGTCTGGCATTGCAGCAGCGTCAATAGCTTCGAATAGTGTTGGTCCGTTGTACCATGGTGTGTTTGCGCTCTTTTCGAAAACGTTGTCACCCTTAAGNGAGGACGCTGGAATCATTGGAATATTGTCAAGTTGTGCGCCGAATCCAGCCATCTTTANTAGGCTAGTAACTTCATCACAAGCAGCCTTGTACTTGTCTTCAGACCAGTCAACACCAGAGATATCCATTTTGTTAACGTGGACAATCAATTCCTTAACACCGAGAACCTTAGCTAGGAAAGCGTGNTCCTTGGTTTGAGCNTTAACTCCGTCGTTAGCAGCACATAGTAGAACTGCTGTATCTGCTTGAGATGCACCAGTAATCATGTTCTTAACGAAATCTCTGTGACCTGGAGCATCAATGATAGTCCAGTAGTACTTTGGAGTGAAGAATTCTTTGTGAGCAACGTCGATGGTAATTCCACGCTCTCTTTCTTCTTTCAGTCCGTCCATAACGTAAGCAAGTCCGAAACCGGCCTTACCAGCTTCAGCAGCTAACTTTTCGTTCTTTTCGATAACGTGTTCTTCGATGTGACCTGAGTCCAACAGAAGACGACCTACAGTGGTCGACTTTCCGTGGTCTACGTGACCTACGAATACGATATTACGGTGTGGCTTACTCTTATCTTCCCATTGAGATGGCATATTAATTACTCCTTAGCAGCCATCCGACAAGCAACCCCTATTTGAAAGCGACGCATGAAATAATCTGTGTAAAGAAGTAAAAACGGGCTTATGTAATGGTATTTTGCTATATTTTTTCATTCTGTACCAATTATTTCACCTTGCGGTGAAACTTTGTATAATCTAGCAGTACTGGTAGCACCACTTATCGCTTTAGGTGAGCCGGAGATTGCAACTATTTTTTGACCGGGCAAGATTCGTTCTAGTTTGACCAATCTTGAAAGAGCGCTTTGCATTGTTGAAGAACCTCTGTCCAACTCTTCCACAACTATGCTGTCTACACCTGGAAGTAACTGAACTCTTCTTGCAGTTTCAATAGCATTTGTAACTGCGGTAATGGGAATATTTGGCCTGTAGGATGATACCAACCGAGGAGCATTTCCTCTTTCAGTTGCGACTAAAAGTCTTGACGCATTAGCCATTTTGGCTAANTCAACTCCAGCATGAGCAACTGCNCTAGTCGACTTGAAACGTGTTGCAGACTCCGGTTTCAGTTGACTCGAATCAAGTCCTTGCTCGGTCGANAGGGCAATTTTAGCCATTGTTTGAACTGCCTCAAGAGGATAATCGCCAGAAGCTGTTTCACCCGATAGCATAACTCCAGTTGCACCTTGACGGATTGCGGTTGAAATATCACTTACTTCGGCTCTAGTTGGTCTAGGATTAACGGTCATAGTTTCCAACATTTGGGTTGCAACTATCACTGGCATGCCTCTCTCTAATGCACCATCGATTATTCTCTGCTGAGCAATAGGCACTTCTTCAAGGGGAATTTCAACACCAAGATCTCCTCTCGCCACCATTACCGCATCTGCGGTATCAAGTATTTCGTCTAAGTGTTGTAAAGCCATTGGATGTTCAATTTTTGCGACTACCCAGGTAGTTAGGCCTCTCGATTTTATCTCATCTTTGGCAGGTTGCAAGTCTTGTGAGTTTCTGACATAACTTACTGCAATCAAATCTGCACCAGTATCGAGGGCGTGTTTTAGTGCAGCCTTATCCTTAGGCCCAATTGCGGGCAAATCAACCAAGGTACCTGGAACATTGATTCCCTTTCTAGAACTTATTGGCCCTCCATCAATTACCTCACAAGTGACGACCCCAGATTTTTCACCTGTTGTTGANAGTACCTTTAGTCTGATTAACCCATCTGAAAGCAAAACTGGGTCGCCTTTTTTTAATTCCGCTGAAAGACCTTCATATTGAACTGGTAATTTTTCAGCACTTGCATCAGCCATGTTTGCTACACCGCAATATAATTGTACGTTTTTTCCAATTGTCAACACATGGATTCCTTTGAATTCTCCAAGTCTTAACTTTGGACCTGGGAGATCTGCCAAGATACATGTATGTCGACCAACACTTTCTTCCATACTCCGAATTTTATCATAAAGTTCAGTTTTTTGTTCCGGTTCACCATGTGAATAATTTAATCTACAAACATTCATTCCAGCCTGAAATAGTGAGTGAAGCGTCTCGTCATCTTGTGATGCTGGACCGATAGTAGCGACGATTCTAGTCCTTCGCATGTACAATCCTCGAGGCTCTCCACCAAAGGGCTTTCTAAATAGGTTACATTATCATTTGTAATGAAGGATGATAACCATCGATTCGACTTGAACGTCGTTCCATCGATTATTTCTAATTTGCATCATCCATTCTCCATCATCCCAGGTTGATTCTGTATCCATGAACATGTAGGAGCTGAGTAGTAATAGAACACAGTAATTATCCGAATCACAATCTCCTTCATCGCGATTTTCATTGGCTGTATCGGATGTGTTAGATGCTTCTTCATCCTCTTCATTAAATGCGTAAAGATTCAGAGTATTACCACATTGATTATCTCCTAATACGCAGTCATCATCAATTTGAGGATAGGTGAGAATTGCCTCTACCTTTCTAATTGTGTTGCCTTGATCTCTGTCATAAACAACCGGCATGTCGAATTCAATTACTTTTGGAGAACCAGAATTATTTCCATCAATTTGGAAATCTTTCCATTCACCATAGTACGAAACATAAACTTTGATTTTATCTCCATCCATGGCACCAGCACTATTTGTTACAGAAAGATTGACTTCATATTCGCCTGGAGCAACATCTTTCCATTCAACCTGCTCTCCAGTCAAATCGGCATCGTTTTCTAAATTTCCATCCCCGTCAGAATCGTATTCGAGGTCTANATCCCAGTTCCAAGNNGTAATATATTCACTATCACCNCCGGATTCTGAATCTGAACCGTCTAACTGAATAGTTGTTGTATCAGTTATCTCACGGTCGGAGTCAGATTTGTCCATTGCACAAATCCAAACTAAGATATTCTTAGTTTCGTCAATATCATCGTAAAGACAGTCTTCCTCATCGGCGTATTGGGTAATCTCCGCTTTTGGTGATCCAACAGGTGCTTCTGTAACTGTTATTTCTTTGGTTTGTGAATTACTCTTGCCACCTGATGCAACAGTCAGTGTAACACTGTAGGTGCCTTCTACTTCCCATGAACAATCGGTCTTTTGACCCGTTTCATCAGCAGCGCCATCTCCATCACAATCCCAGCTATAGGTCAGAGAACCATCTTGGGGCAAGGATGCTGAACCATCTAATTCAACGCTATCTCCGGTTCTAATGTTACTTGTTGGAGAGTATGAAAAGACTGCTGTAACAGGAACTTCGCTATCGCTATCGTCATCAAAAATACACCCTGCAAGGCTAGTTGATATCATAATCAAAGCCATAAGAACAGGCTTAACATAAGACTTCATAATGCTAGGTGTGAATAGCATATATGAAAAATACTCCCTTANAATGGGTCAATTTAGAATGAAAATAACGAGGTTTGTTTGTTTCCAGCAATCAATTCCTTTGCATTCCAGCCAAATGCTTCGGTAATTCTACCGAGTGCTGCTGCTAATCTCTCAGCATAAAAGCGACCATCATAACTTGTTATGCCACCATTTTCTTCGTTCTCCAGCCAAGGCTTAACAGTCATCGGACTAACTGAAGCATCGGTCACTACATAGGATACTTTCATACCAGAAGTAAATCCAAGCCCTAAAGCGATTCTGGCTTTAGCTACTCTAACTTGAGCCATACTTTCTGGTTTAGAATAGTGTTTTGAAAAGTCAATTGAACCATCTTTATTGACATGACCTTTGCATGATTTAGCCAAAATTAATTCAGTTGCATCAACTNGATTTTCTTTCAGTGCCCTGACTCTATCTAGGGCACACTTGACTAATTCATCACCTTCATCAGCCAAAGCAAATGCAAATAACTGTTTCATAGTTTTGGTTAAGTAAGAAAATGAATCAGTTCTCTGTGTCTCGTATCCACGAATTAGCATTTCTTCATTTGGCCAAACCACTTGACCAACATATCGNTTTTTAGCACCGTGACTAAAGAATACTGATAGTCCTTTTTCGTATTCCAAAACTGCTGAATCTTTGCTATATCGCTCAGCTACCTCTAGTCCNAAATCAAGCATGCTTTGTTTGGCTTTATTCCATAAGTCCACTTGCTTTTGTGCCTCTTTATCGCCTTTCTTCGCAGCAATAATGTCTTCTTCCTTGATAGTTGAAGGAGATCCTTCTGGGACTGGTGAGCGAACGAAGATAGAGTCAGTATCGGAATAAACAACGTGATTTCCTTCCTNTTCTAATTGAGAAATAATGTCCTTGATATTGAATCTAGCCCATGCGGTAATAGATGAGCCCAAATCTCTATGCGTAAAACGATAAAATCCGCTGGCAAAAACACCGTAAAAGGTGTTCATGAGTATTTTTACCGCATATTGCATGGAATCGTGAAACATTATTCCGGCTGAATCGCCTTTCTCTTTGGCGGATTTTAGTGATGATTTATGCACATCCCTCTGTCCCATTAGGTTTTCAAGAAGGGTTGGAACGAGTCCTTTGCGAACACTTTGATGACGGAATCTCGCACCTGTCGGAGCCGTGTAAACTGGTTCATCTTCAGTTGGTTGATCGGATTGAACAGGGTCTATGCGGGTTGTATAGCAGATATTATTGCCAATCATTATTGAAGGATACATACTTTTGAAATCTAGAACTGCAATCCAAGGATGAAGACCTGCGGCAACATCGTGAACGTAACCACCAGTAATTTGGCCTTCTTTGGCTTCTGCTGAACCGGTTAGAGGAACTGCTACCATTTCTCTATCTGCTAATCTAATTATTAGGGAATCAACAAGTTGGCTGCTACTACCATTAGCAGCAGTATCGAATGAAACTTTNGCAACCGCTGCAACCGCTTCTTTTCTTCTCACAACCTGCAATTGATTGAGAATATCCAGAGGTAAAGCAGCGTCTCTAATACAATATTCCATCACAACATCAGGCCTTTCNGCCCACTCCTTGTCCATTTTGGATGCATCAACATCCATCTTATGCTTATCTTTATCCTCTGGAAATAATAGATTTGAGACATATGATAGAGTCTCTCTTTGCGGCCTCAATGACATTCTAACTTGCCACCAAGCATCAACAATGCTTCGTCCAGCAACGTTCCATGCTCTGTTACTCTGTCTTCGAGGAATTAAGCCTGTTCTAGTACGCTTGTGCTCAGCCTCAGATTGTTCAACTCTTCCCCAACCGAAAAGAGCCGCCCGTTTACGCCAATCCGATTTCCTTGATTGTATATCTGTTCTATCATTCAATTTTGGTAAATCAAAATTATCTATATTATAGCCAGTTATTACATCAGGGTCTTGTCCTCTAACAACTAAAGTTAGTTGTTCCATTATGTATGATTCATCACCCTCGAAGGAAAATTCTTGTCTAGTTCCATTAGACATATCTTCAACCCACGCTGCAGCACAAAGTATCTTCTCATGCTCAATACTGGTCTCGAGATCAAAGGAAAAAACCTTGAATGGTACTTGGAAAGGATCGCAATCGAATAAGTCTTTGACATTACATGAAACCGTGATATCAACCGAATATCTTCCAGCGCCTCCGGCTTTTAGTACCTTGAATCTCTGTTCTTCATCATTTCCAATAATATCTCTAGAATCGATTACTTCTCCTTTAGCGTGTACATGCATACTCAAATCATTATCTAAGAACAAACGATTCATGAATGGTATGTCGCCTGCAAAAATTTGCCAGGACTGCTTTACCAGAAATTTTCTAAGGCCGGGGACAACGAAAGGTTGACGAGCAGTAACCTTCCAAATTGGGCGCATTCCTAAATCCGTCAACTTCATTTCAGGCCCACTGATTGAAACAATATCCTCATTTGCTTCAAGACGTTTTAATTTATCAGCAAAAGCTTGAGGAATTTCTTGTCCTTCTTGCCAAGTACTTAATGGGGTTATTTCAAATGAAGGAGACATTCCTGAGACTAGCAGACAAATTGAGCGACCATCTTCACATCTGCCAAAAACTTCGAGGATGGTTTGATGATTTGTACCACCTTTAGAATCATCTACCGAATGGTATCGGCCGCTGATAATTCCGAGTCTACCATCGAACTGCATAACTCTGCCTAATCCAGTCTAAGCATAACCCTTCTATTGCACTTCGTATTGTTAAGTGAAAAATTATTGAACAATAATTGTTCCAGTCATTGAAGGATGAGGTTGACAGTGATATGTATAGGTTCCTACTCCTAAGCCTGTTAGTGTGTATGTTTGTGAATTACCAATATTTCCGGAATTGAACAACGGGGTTGAGCTGTCTTCAGTAACCGTGTGGCCCATGTTATCCAAATTGGTCCAGATGATTATATCGCCGGCTGAAATAGTAATTGTTGATGGCGAGAAGGCCATATTTTGAATATTGATGCTGTGAATTGTGTAGACGGTAGTAGACGCTGAGGACACGGTAGCTGAATTAGTNGTACCATCCGAAGCAANTGCTGAACAGTAAACAACGTCGCCTGAGTTCAACGACGACGTATCAAATGACTGTCCAGTACTATGTGATGCTCCNTTTACGTACCATGTGTAACTTAAGGTTAGTGAATCTCCATCGACGTCAGATGTACCTGTTGGATTACAAGTCAACTGGTCTCCTGCAAATGTTCCTGAGGGATGTTGTTGTGTTGAATAAGTAATAGTCACTGAACTAATGACCGGTGCTGAGTTTAGAATTGTAACACTGTTACTGGTTACNGTTGATCCATCTTCTGTCCCATCATTTGGCGTGATAGTACATGAAACGGAATCTCCTTTGGAAAATGCTCCAGATAAAGCGCTCGATGTTGATGATACTGCATTTCCATTTACGTACCATGCATAGCCGTAGGTAATAGTGTCACCATCTGAATCACTAGCTCCCACCGGAGAACAGGCCAATGTCGAAGTTACAGTCGGTGAGGTTGGTGTTAGAGAAACACTATTGATAGTGGGGGGATTATTAGGTGCAGAAGTAACGGTTACGGTTCTAGACACTTGAGTAGCCTGATTTCCCGACGAATCCGTAACATCATAGGTTACTAGATAAGTTCCAACTGTATTAGAATCGACATTATTTGATGTAATAATGCTTGAACTGATATCTCCGTCATAATTGTCGAGCGCTGTCGCACCTGCATCAAGATACGCTGTGCCGACCTCGACTGAGACAGTACCTGAACCGACTAGTTGGATGACTGGAGCAGTTGTATCGACTACGTTCACTGTGCGAGTGGCTGTTGCTTGGTTGCCGCTAGCATCAGTAACTGTGTATGTAATAGTGTAAGTNCCGACTATGTTTGCATTGACCGTACCAGTAGTTGTTACTGTTTCACCACCGTCTGAGGTTGCTCCAGCATCGTTGTATGTTGAGCCAACCTCGACTGTTTCTGGATTATTACCTAGCACGGTGATAACTGGGTCAGTTGTATCGACGACATTTACTGTTCGTGTCGCAGTAGCTTGATTGCCACTGGCGTCAGAAGCTGAATAAGTAATCGTGTAAATACCGACTGTGTTTGTATCGACCGTGCCAGTAGTAGTTACTGTTTCTCCACCGTCCGCAATTGCTCCAGCATCGTTGTAGGTTGATGTTGAGCCAACCTCGATTGTTTCTGGGTTGTTACCTAACACTGTGATAATTGGGGCTATGGTATCGACTACATTGACTGTACGAGTTGCTGTTGCTTGATTTCCGCTGGCGTCGGAAGCAGAATAGGTAATGGTGTAGGTGCCTAGAATACTGGTATCTACTGATCCTGTAATGGTTATACTTTCTCCACCATCAGAAGTTGCACCAGCATCACTGTATGCTGAACCGANCTCGACTGTTTCTGGATTATTACCTAGCACAGTGATAACTGGTGCTGTAGTATCCGCAAGTTCATACTCGTCTCCGAAAACAAACAAGTCTTGACCTCCCATGTATCCATGGTAAGTGCAGTAGAGGCTAATTGTACCGAAGTCACCCAAAACAGAAATCTCTACATCTCCATAATAGAAATCATACGTTCCATCATTGTCTGAGCCTGTCACTGACGCACTCACTACTTTATCGCTATCTCCAGAGTATGAAATCTCGTTCACGCCGTTATTTAGAACTGCTAGTGGGTGGTTTTGAGGTATGTTAGCAAGAGTGTAAGTACCTACACCCAAACCATATTGTAAGGTATCGTCATAGACATTTGAGTTGAAAACGTATTTTGTNCCACCAGAGTTAATGATGTTAACCTGGTTGGTTTGCATTAGTCCAACTACGTTTGCTTGTGGTTCGGGTTCTGGCGCACAATTACCTTCTGAATTTAGTAAATTCAAACTGGAATCTTGGTCGTTGCAATCGTCTGAATTAGTAACGTAACCAGCTGGTTGATTGTATGCGTCTGTTGTTTGGCTGGCGTCACCGTAGGTATCACCATCACTGTCTCTGTAATAAGTTGTCATTGGACCGTAGGGTGTTGAATCACAGGCATCCCCAGTTCCATCTTGATCGGAATCAGCTTGGTTCGCATTGCCATTCAGTGGACAGTTATCTTGATTGTCAGAAACGCCATCCATGTCTTGGTCGTCATAAACACATNCACCGTTCATACAGTATCCGCCTGACATACATTCACTACTTGCATCACATGCATTCGGGTCACTTACGTCATCGCCATCATTGTCTTCACCATTGTCTTCTTCATTGTCATCGTTTAGGTCATTTCCTCCGTCTATGACAGGACTAGTAGGGGCGGACGCTGCGTCACCGCCTTGTTCAGTAATTGTGTTTGTTACTCCCAAAGATTTGCCATCCCTTTGATTGGTTATTGTAATTTTCAATTCGCATGTTACTGTGTTACACATATCAATTCCATTTTCAACTACAGTGATAGATTCTCCCACTGACCACAAACCGCTATCATCTGTATCTGTTTCGACAACAATACAATTTCCGTTGGTTTGNCCGGGATTGGCACACTTTACAGATGCTGTGGAGTCAACTGACACACTAACAGCCAATGAGGCCCAGCTGGTAGATTCTCCTTGGTCCATTGTTACTACTGCGAGATTATCATCCGTAGCAGTTGAAGGAGAGCCGGCTGCATCTCGACTAGAAAATGAATAGAGTTCGATGTTATCACCGGTATTAGACTCAGCCAAACTGGAAGCCCATGCGTACAACGTTCCGGCTAATACAACTGTTATGGCCACCATTAGAATTGTAGCAATAACAGGGCTTACTGCATCATCCTCTCTAATCTCTCTGATTCTCTTGATTTCTTTCTGGTTCATGAGCCAAATCGAAGATTAGACACTTATGAACCCTTGTAGAATCTCAAAGAGGAATGAAATGCTGTTGTGCCTCTACATATTCAGGTTCAGGGTCATCTTTAGCCAACTCTTTCTCTTCTAATTTATTGACATCAATGCGTTGTAGAAAAATACTGAACACAAATATTGGCAACATTAAAGCAAAAGTCTTGAGTTCAACTGGTTCGAATGTTGATAGAGGGTTACCTGTAAGCAATAGTGCAGCGACTAAGAACCCATAAGCAGCAAATATTGCTGAAACTATCATCGGTAAAATTCTATTAATTCCTAANGTGAAAAATAAGGCTGCAAGAGCAGCAATACCACTCCATAGGTTACTCCTCTCAACATCGAAACCATAATTATTCAATGTCTGAATACCTGTTGAAAAAGTCACAAATATAAACGCTGATGTAAGAAGTTTGGTTGATATTTTTACAACACTAGCTAGTATTACTCCTAATGCAGCACAAACTATTCCTGTCACTTGTGTGGCGCTTAGAGATAACCCCAAGTCTGCAGCCACTGGAGTTAACTGAGGAGATAAATAGTAACCGATAGCGGCCCCGATAACAAATGAAACCAGAGGTAACCTTCTGTGTCCTTGCAAGAATAGCAGAAGTGAGAGACATAAAATTGCAATCCCGAAAGGAGCACCAATATCCTCTATCGTTGAAGCCAAATCTGAAGACATCTCTTGAATTGATGGTTGTCCCATAGCCCGTTTCAAAGAATAGAAGATTTTGAATTTTTACTACAAAAATGGCGTCTAAGGTATATTTTTTCAACAGTAATGATTGAAAGCCGAATTTCTATGGAAGGAATGTTGGGGTTCGTATGGGTGAGGAGATTGATTGGGATAGTTTGACTTTTTCCCTAACACCTACAGACACAATGTACCTCACTGAAACAGCCATCGATAAACCTTGGAAGCCTGGGGACTTAATGCCATATGGAGACATGAAAATATCTCCAGCAGCAGGTGTTCTAAACTACGGACAAGGTCTTTTTGAAGGAATGAAAGCCTATCGAACCTCCAAAGGTAGAGTTGTGTTCTTCAGNCCTGAAGAAAATGCAAGAAGGATGCAGAGAGGTGCGGATNGACTCAAAATGCCGCCAGTTCCAGAATCAATTTTTGTTGATGCTGTAGAGCAGTGTGTCCAACATAACCTTCGTTGGCTTCCACCATCCGGAAGGGGTGCNATGTATGTGCGTCCGTTATTGATGGGTTCTGGNCCNGTACTAGGTGTTTCACCTGCTCCATCNTACCGATTTTTAGTCTATGTCACTCCTGTAGGTCCTTATTTCAAAGGAGGGGTTACTGCCATTGACTTGTTGATTTCAGAGGAGTACCATAGAGCTGCCCCCGGAGGNTCAGGNGGAGTCAAGGCAATTGGTAATTATGCCCCTGGAATGATGCCAAGTAAAAAAGCAAAGNCAGAAGGCTTTGCTGAAGTGATNTATCTCGATGCTGAAACTCATACTTGTATTGAAGAGGTNGGTGCAGCGAATTTNTTCTGTGTCAAAGATGGAGTNCTTTACACACCTGAGTTAACTGGAACCATCCTTCCGGGAATCACCCGTGATAGTCTGATAAAACTCGCACGTCACAATGGTATTGAAGTTCATGAAACAAAGGTCACTGCTGAATTTGCTATGCAAGCAGATGAAGCATTTTGCTGCGGCACTGCTGCAGTTATATCTCCTATTGGTTCGATAACCAAGGGCGATGTCAAGGCAAGTTATGGTGATGGGATACCAGGGGAAATGACTACAATGTTATATAATCAACTTGTAGGTATTCAAAACGAAACCGAAGAGGATATCTTCGGATGGTTACATGAAGTTCCGCTAGATTAACGCTTTTTGAAGCCGCGTTTCTTGAAACTAGTTTTCTGCTTACCCGATTTATTTGAACGAGATTTTCGTTGTGAGCGTGCTCTTCTATCTCCGGTCTGTGGACCTTGAGCAATTCGTTTTGCATCTGCGTCTTTCATATCTCTCTGAATTTGACGCCATTCTCCCCCAATTAATTGTAATAATTCTTCCTTACTATTGGCGCCAATTGATTGTTTGGCACCTGATCTACTAACCCATAGACGGCCCTCTTTGTCGTGAGGCCTGCGTGGATGGCTGGTATTTTCCTCACGCTTGATTTTTTTGAGACCAACTTTTCTTGCAGCCATGAATAATCCTTCTAAATCGGGTTTAATCACTGAGGAGTCCTTTGGAACTCTCCTTCCATTTCGGCGAGAGACTCTTGTATCAAAATATCCAGGCCAAACAGATAATCGGTCTGGATTGTGTTCCACTTAACTCACCATTCAGGGACGAGTATTGACAAAACGCATTCATTCAATGAGAACGCCGTTAATCACGCCATCTTTACCTGGACGAGAAGTAATCTTTACACGCCCTTTATTTGTTTCAATTATAGCTCCCTTAACCAGAACATTTCGACGTACATAGTTAGGATCAGATTCGTTCTCGATTACATTTTCAATGGTTCCGAGTGTGGTTTTACCAGTTTTTGGGTCGTTAATTGAAACTTTGTCTGCAGCGAGAACTCTAACCAAAGTATTACCTCCAGTTCTTCGATAAATCTTCTTTTTCGATTCCCCTATGAGGGCTAGCTGCTTCTCAGTGGATATTTCTGTGGAACGCTTACCGCGTGCCCTTACTTTTCGACCACCACTAGGTTTTCGTCTTGAAATTCCGTGCCATTGAGCCATGATATCGTCTCCTTGCAAGTGACACCGACAAAAGAGGGATATATGAAATCAACCCTCATACGCAAATTGTATCAATAGTAGAGATTACAACCCCATCGACTGTTTCAAGCGATGCATAGACACTATCTCCGGGAAATAATTGGTCAACACCTGATGGGGTGCCTGTGAAAATATAATCTCCTTGTTGCACTGGTGCCCAATTGAGCAAACTTTCCATTTGAGCCTCGGGTTTGATAGTCATTGAGGATAATTTTTCTTTTTGACGCACTTCATCATTAACTTTCAAACAAAGAATTAATCCGTTTGATTCATCGCAAAGGTCGCTTAATGTTCCAGTCCAAGTTGAAAAATTACCAACAACTGCGCTACCTTTGAAACACTTTGCTCTGGACCATGGTAACTGCTCCTCTCTAAGCATAGATTGGCTTTCCCTATCAGTTAAGTCAAGGCCTACAGCAATAGCATCTAGTTGCAAATTTTCATTCAAGCGAATTACACATTCTACCTCATGATGAACAGTGCCAGGATGAGTACTGACTTTTATTGAACCACTAGCTTGAAGACAATTATTTGGCTTCACAAAGAATACTGGCTCAACCGGTTGTTCATTACCCAGTTCAGTTGCGTGTTGTGAAAATGTTCGGATAGAGCACCACAGGGCCATGGACGCCCTAACCATATCCGGCCCTTGAAACCCACGATTGTGAAAACTGTCAAAGACCATGAGCACAAGGCTACAACATGAGCAAGGACTGGAGTATCCG
>PBWC01000039.1 GCA_002729095.1 Methanobacteriota archaeon | reverse complement strand
GCTACAACATGAGCAAGAACTGGAGTATCCGGAAACGTAGGCCTGTAAGAAGGAAAAATATTGCTCCGCTACTGAAAGAGTTAGAAAAGGCTTTAAAAATCGATTTATCTGTTGATGGAGCATTTCTCGAAATGGCCGAATATGGGCCTTGGAAGATGGTATTTGTTGACAAAATCGCAAAAACTGTTGAGCTGAATAACGATGAAAATGAAAGATTCGTTTTCTTAACTCTAAGAGGTTTACTTGATTATCCTGATTCTGCAAAATGGATTGAAGTTGACCACGGAGCTATACCATTTTTGATGAACGGTGCAGATTGTATGGTTGCTGGAGTACAGGCAGCAGATCAAGATATAGTAAAGGGCGAATTAGTTTGGATCAGAGACATGACTCATAAGAAGCCTCTTGCGATTGGCTGGTCGCTGCTTGATGGAAAAGAGATGACTGCTGCAACTAAGGGCAAAGGAATCAAAACCTTACACTGGGTTGGTGACGAATTGTGGGAGATGGAACTTTAGTTACTTCCTGATGTGCTCGATTAGTCTTTCAACAAAACGTCTTTGCTCAGTATCCCAACTTTGCAAAGTAACTGTACATGAACCCCGTCGAACTGGTAACTTGCCATCAATAAATCCATTCTGCATTAANTCACTCTTAACTAAAGGTAAACTGCTGCCTTTNATGTATATCTTACANCCATTATCTACGCATTTTGCGTAACCAAATTCGAATTCTATTNGTTGATTCTTNTCTNGGAATTTTACNCCACCNGCTCTAAGAAACCTTTTCACTGCTGAAAGAATACTTGATGGATCTTCACTNTCNTTAGTAATTCCNCCATAAGCAGAAAGAAATGTCAATTCAGTATCATTCTGCTCAATCAAATGGTCAAGATCTCGACTCTTAGTTTTCTTTGTCATATCTCCACCAAGCATAACCAAGATGTATTGGCTATTTGAAATACCGCTTATTTCGCTGTTAATGTGACAAATTATTGGGGTAAAACTCAATCAATGAAGGGTTTTGGAGTGTTTATGTCGCAGACGTGGGTGGTTGATTCAAACTGTTTTATTCACTTNGGTTCAATGGCACCGGATTCCTTCGCTAGAGATCTAGGAAAAATTCTGTCCCAAGAAGGTTTATTCGTCACTCCCGGTGTACATGATGAAGTGAGGAACGTGAGATTTCAGAGGTGGAAAAAACAACCGAATTTACTTTCNACAATCNAGCACCTACTGACTACAATAACGGTTGATGAATCACAAATTCGTGGATTAGCATCTCAAATTGGAGAAAGAGCGTCCCCTCAAGATGTCGATTTGTCCCTTATGGTNCTNGCNTCTAAATTATCAAAAGAAGGCCGNGAGGTTATTCTAGTTACAGATGATTTCAAAATGACAACTACTAGTCAAAAAGTGAATCTCGGATTTACTACATGCCCGCCTTCAACATTTATCCAGAGACTAGCAAAAATTGGACCAAAGCAGTCTAAATCCGCATTAAATAGTCTTTCTAGAAGAGTTCGTGCTGCTGAAATGAGATATGCAATCAGTAGAGCCGGTGAATATGATATACAAGCTAAATTAACCTGGATGGTTGATTCTTTGTTGGATACGAAAGGAGACGTGAAGACTGTTATTCAAAATAATNCTGAACAAACCTCAAATCAGAAATCGATTCGTGCTTTAAGAAAANATCTCTTGGGCGGCGTGGTAAAAAAAACACACATGAATTCATTAGGTTCATTGCCTGAGATATGTGAACCTATTCGTGAATTTGATAATTTTCTGTCATTAATATCAAAAGAGCAACACATATCTGATGTTTTACAACTTTACAATAATGGATTAGATGAAATGAGTCAAGTCTTAGAAACTGTAGGNCTTGGTTTAGCACCACTNGACGAAGCATCTGCGGAAATTGCTCATCGAGCGATGGCGGGNCATGTATACAGGATGGAATCTGCTCTGGGTATGCTAGCCAAAATGTCAGGTAATCTCATCTTAGCAAAACTTCACCTTTCTAGAGCCTTACAAAGCGCNACGCTAATTGATGACAGAAGTGCAGAAATGAGAGCAATGAATCANTTGGGCCTGCTTGCACTGACAGATGGAAAATGGGAAAGAGCNGCTAAATTATTTGAAACAGCTGACAGGCAGGCTCAATCAATCAAAGAAAATCGTTTGCAATACGTTGTTTGTGCTGGAATTATGAGGCACCTNTCAGGAGAGGTCAAAATTGCAAATTCGCACATCGACTTGGCCCATTCAATAGTCCAACAAGATAAGGAAAATGCNGCCTTATTACTATCAAACCTTGGAAAAAATCTACTAGCAATTGATGAAGCAGGATTAGCAATAGAAGTACTAGATGAAGCAATGGAATGTGCCATTGAGGTAGANAATATGGAACTTTTACAATTGCTGGCTGAGTCGATGGTCTTNGCTAATTCTGCTTTAACTGAAAAAGAAAGCCAGCAAAATGAACAACTTCGAGAATATCTAGACGGANTAAATAATCTTGATAAATCGAGTTCAAAGGCTTTCGAGGAACAAATTCTAGACATTGAAAAGCAAGCGTCAGAACTAACAAAACCAATAGATAAAACNTGGAATGAATGGCAGCCTGCAACTAAATTGATTTCATCCAAATCGCCTTTAATTGTAATAAGAATAGAGAAAGATGATGAAGGACAAAATCTGGTAGTTTGTAACCACTTAGAACTAGGAGTAATTGGGTTTTGGATACCTAGCGGAGATTTAAATATCTCTCCAGGTCAAAAATTATCAATCAAAGATAGTAGAGTTAAGGTAGCAAAAGCCCCTGACTTCTTAGCCAAAAAACANAGCATAAGAGCACTAGTTGCGGTGGAAAATCCNGATCGAATGAATTTTTCAGCTGAATTGGAAATCTAATTAAACAATCTTTTAAGTTTAGAAGCCGAAAACTATCATCACTGAGTGTTGTACATTAAACCAATAGTCATAATATGAAATCAGCAGGAGGGTATAGTATGCGTGCGTTGGCCATTGTATCAATTCTGTTATTGGCAAGTATTACGCCGATAATCGCTAATGCAGAAGAAAATAACCTTAATTTTCAATATTTAGGAGCGCCGCTACCCGATAACCCGGAAGAGGCTCCCCTAACCTACGCATTCTCGCCAAGTGTCAGAAGTGCATTTGCGAGNGTTAGCGATCTTTCCCAGTATAGTGTGTCAGAGTTAGAGNCAACAAATGAATGGGTCGTGGTTAGTGACAATCCTTTAGGGAAACCTGTTGATGTTTTAGAGAACGTCTGGATTGTCGAAATTGACTATGAATCAGCAATAGAAACTTTAGCGCAGTGGCAAAAAGACGGTTATATTGAAACCGCTTATCCGCTCATTGAAAAGGATATGAGACCAAAATGGACTCCAAACGATTCCTTATTCTCAGAACAATGGCACCTACAAAATACTGGTCAAACAAATGGTGGAGTAAGCGGTGAAGATGTCAATATNACAGGTGCATGGAATAATTATCGCGGCAGNGGAGTAGTAATTGGAATAGTTGATGATGGACTTGATTGGGAGCATGCAGACCTTGACAATTATTATGCTGACAATTTAGATTATGATTTCTGTGGAAATGATGGGGATCCTACTCCTTCCTACAACGATGCTCATGGAACTGCTGCTGCTGGAGTTGCTGCTGCTGCTGGTAATAATTCAATTGGCGTATCTGGAGCGGCACCACTTGCAAGCTTAGCAGGATTACAATTAATCTCATGTTCTACAACAGATGTCAGAGAGAGTAACGCACTGAGTCATGAAAGACAATCAATCGATATTTACTCAAATTCATGGGGTCCTAGTGACAATGGAAATACTGTTGAGGCTCCAGGACCTTTGATGACGGCTGCATTTGAAGAAAATATTGAAATTGGTCGAGGTGGNTTAGGAAATATAATCACTTGGGCTGCAGGAAATGGATTAGATGATAATGATAATTCAAACTATGATGGATACGCAAACAGCAGACATACAATTGCAGTCACTGCGGTAACTCACCGAGGAGTACAATCTTGGTACGCAGAACCTGGCGCAAATATACTGGTAGCGGCTCCATCTGATGGCGATGGTGAAGGTATTACAACCACAGATAATGAAGGAAATGGAGGTTATAGAAACGGAGATTATACGGATGATTTTGGCGGCACTTCNTCAGCAACTCCTTTGGTTTCNGGTGTTATCGCGCTGTTACTGGATGCCAATGAAAACCTCACTTATCGCGACATTCAACACATCTTGGTACAATCATCTAGGAAAAATGATGCTAGTGACTCTTCATGGTCTGCTAATGGTGCTGGNCATGAAGTGAGTCACAAGTATGGATATGGTGTTGTTGATGCCAGTGCAGCAGTTGATCTGGCGGTAAACTGGAATCATGTTGATGAAGAGATTTCTTTTCTCTCTGGAAATTTAGATATGAACGATATCGAAATACCTGACAACTCAAATACTGTAATTAGTGATTCTGTAACTGTTTCTGAGTCTATCAAAGTTGAACATGTCGAAGTAATTGTAGATATATCGCATAATTACAGAGGAGACCTCGAAATAATATTAACAAGTCCACAAGGTACCGAAAATATTCTTTCTGAAAAACACAGTGATGGTGGAAATAATTGGAATAATTGGATGTTTACATCAGTACATAACTGGGACGAGGATTCAGCAGGAGATTGGACAATAAGTGTCCAAGATAAGGGGAATGGTGATGCTGGAACCTTCCATGACTGGGAATTAAACATTTATGGAACTGAATTGAATCCTGATAGAGACGGAGATAACCTAACCAATGTTAATGAAACCGAAATACACGGCACAGACCCCGATGACATAGATACAGATGATGACCAGGTCAATGATGGTCTTGAAATCTTAGTCTATGGAACTGATCCTTTGTCAATAGATACTGATGGGGACGGCTTAGACGATGGTCGAGAAATTTTTGTCAATGGTACTAATCCACTAGTTAGCGATACTGATGGAGATGGCATTACCGATGGACAAGAAGTAATTCTATTCTTCACAGATCCTCTTACCCCTGACCCTGATGCAGATTTGGATAGTTTTTATTGGTTCCAAGATTGTAATGATTCTGATCCAAATATCTATCCAGGGGCGCCAGAATTACTCAATTCAATTGATGATAACTGTGATGGACAATGGGATGAAGGATTTAATTCAAGTGATACTGATTTCGATGGATTGACTGATTTTGGAGAATTTCACTTCTTCAAAACTAATCTAACCTTGAAAGATACTGACGGGGATATGCTAAGTGATGGAGACGAGGTTTTAGTCTACCAAAGTAATCCTCTGGTATTTGATAATGATAGTGATTTAGATGGATACTACTGGTTTCAAGACTGCAATGATTCCAATGATCAAATCAATCCCGACATGGTTGAGCTACTCGATGGAATTGACAATAATTGCAGTGGAGAAATAGATGAAGACTTTATCGGACTTGACCGTGATTCTGACGGATTACCTGACCTTGATGAATTCAACAGTTTCTACACCGATCCGTTAGATAATGATACGGATGATGATGGGCTAACCGATGGGGATGAAATATTCAATACTTCGACAAACCCATTAATCCCAGACCTCGATGAGGACGGTGATGGCTTTAGATGGTTTGAGGAGTGTGATGACTCTAACCCAGAAATATTCCCTGGCGCAATAGAAATATGGAATGGAATAGACGAAGATTGTAACGAATTAATCGATGATAACATTAATCGGTATGACTATCTAATTGCACCAAGTAATCCAGAATTTACTATTAATTCAAGCAGTGAAGAATTGAACTTATCGATACAATTTGATCTTTCAGAATCAGTCAAACAACTAATAGGCCTAGAATATATTTGGAAAAGAAATGGTGCAATAATTTCTGAAGATGAGGTTTTGCGTGAGGAAATAATTGATTGTACGAAAAATTATACTGGTTTCAATGCAGTTTTATGTGCGCAAAATGGCACCGTAGGGCCATATTCGATAACGGTCACTGCTGTAGATGATAATCAAGGCGAAGTTAATTTTTCTTGGAATATCACATACTTTATCTGGCATCCACCAGAACCAGTAATCGAACAGAAAGATGATGATTCAAGTAGTGGTTCATCTGGAATAGGAGACCTCGAAATGGGCACTATTGCAAGTATTATTGCAGGAGTAGTTGTAATCGCCTTGCTACTAATTTTATTGTGGGTTAGACAGGGCAGACCTGAGGTTACAATTCCTAACCAACCGCCACCAACTCAAGGATATCAATATCAAAATCCACAGCAATACAGTAATGTTCCATCGGCACCTGTGCTCCCCGATTTCAAAAAGAAATAGTAATCATTTACTATTGACGTAATTCCAACCTACTAATCTCCCATCAGTCGCATCAACAACGAGGTTGAACCTATGATCGAGTCCGCCAGCATCCCATTCTCTAGAAAAGTCAACTGTAGTAGCACCGTCTGTAGCATCTCCTATGTTAGAAAAAATAGAGTTTATTCCACTACCGGGAACTACTACTAGATACCCTACACGTGTTTCAGGATGAAAAGTCCCGGAGGAGGTGAAAATTGCATTTTCTCCTGAAAGTTCGGGGAATCTATTGTAATCTAACAAACTAGTTTCTATTTTGCTTAGGTTCAGAACCTTAGGGATAAAATCTCTGTTATGAGATACTGAATCGTCGTAAACTCCTTTCGAGTCAAAATCACAGTTTTCAGAACTAACTTCGCCTGTAACGTTGAATTTTACCCATCCAGCATTCTCATCAGATGCAATCCAGGATATGTTCCACTGAGTTGTTGCTCCTAAATTAGTGTCTATCGCTCTCCATACATATCCACCTTCATCAAGTGCAGCAGTAGCACCAGATGCAACGCTCTGGAAATAATCAAAACACTGCATAGCAGTATCTAGGTTATGAGTCCTGATTGTTGAGTGGTCTGGCATATGTATGCCATTAGTTCCCCATTCATGTAAATCATCATCATCCGGTGAGAGTTCATTTTGCATCGGCCTGGCATCATAGGAAATTCCATATTCCAAGGATTTACTGCCCAATTTTAGTGATGATTTTTGGAATGTGTGGCTCATCAATAATTCTCCTTCAGGAAGAACATAATCTCCTAGAAGTTTGGACGTTGTAGAACAATCTTGTCGATTACTATCGCTTCCAGAAATCAATACATCTACAGTTTGTCTGGTTGCCCAAGGATTTCCTTCTTCAACCCATAGAGTCATGCTTGCTGAACCTAGGCAGTAATCTTGAATGTCCTTATTTGTAGCAACAATCTTCCACATTTCTGTAGAGCCTAGCACTTCTGTACCCAGAACTCTCCAATTCCAACCGAGCCTATATCCTGAAGCACCATCATCAATGTAATCATTTGCAAGTAATTCTTGCAATTCAACCGGTTGTAAAAGTAATGAAAAGCCCGGAGTAATTACTTCTAAGTCTCCAAAAAAGCCACCGACTCCATAATTCATTAGATTACCTTCGAATTGGTCAGTACCTAATCTCAATTTCCAATCAACATTATTTCCGATTGTTGCTCTCTCTCTTAATTCGGTCCATTTTGTAGAAGTTATCTCTGCATTACCCTCTCTCCGATCAGGGAAATCTGAACATATAGTATTACCAAATAGTTCCTCTTTACTGTGAAATGCAACTTCTAAATCATCGAAATCATATGTTGAAATTGACTCAACAGATAGCCAACTCATTCCGTGCCCGCCACGAACACTTACTGCACCCAATCTATCATCTGAAGATTGAGAAATCAATTGGTCAGTCCCGCCTTCAGAAATCGAAACTCCTCCTGTTCCACTATCGATATCTATTTCTATCTTGCAAAATTCATAATCTGTTTCGATTTGATCCATGACTAAATCTACATAGCCCTCAGAGACCATAAATTTACCATCTGAAATAGTATATTGCATCTCATCTCCGTAACTTAATTTGTCTGCAGTAAATGGTTCTAATTGAGAACTAAAGTAATACCAGCCACCAGCACCCAGGATAAGTAAAACTATCAAACCTGCAGCGACTTGTGGTTTTTTTACCATTTCAATTAGGGTCATTGGTTTGTCTTGGCTTAATTTAGGTTTAGATGGTGATTGAACTTTTGGCTTTTTTACTTCCTCTGTTAAACCAACTAAATCTGCATCCAGTATCTCTGCTTCGAGTACCTCGGACGTTTGCTGTTGGTCCAACTTTTCTACTACCTCTGGTTCAATGTCTGGAGTCAATGTATCGTCATCTTCCAAAGAAAATACTACTTCATCTTCTATACTTTCTTCTGAAATTTCTGGTAAACCTAACTCAGAACGAGGTATTCCAGAATCTAATAATCTCTCTAATAAATCGGATTTTTTTCCGCTAGTTGGTAAATCATTTAGAATACATAACGCCTTAAGTTTAGCAACTGTAAGAGTCGATGTTAATTCGTCAGACATGCCCCTAACCAAGTGGTCCTCAACTATGCCCCCTTTCAAGCATAGTGCTAGTTGTGTCCTAAACTGGCTATTTTTGAAAAGATTAGCCAATTTCATTGCTGGTATGGGACATAGGTCCCATCTGCTGACTGAACATAGATTACTTGTTCATAGGTGCCATCAGGCATCTTTCGATAGAAATATCCATTTCCAGCGGGTTCAAATGTCGATTGATCGGTATTTGCTGATTCCGGCATTTCTTGATTTTGAACTTCTACCTGCTCAGTGGATGAGGTTGGAGGTGGGCCGGAGCGTTTAGAGGTGGTTGAATCTTGAGAAATCATTGATTGTGGAGGACCACTTTTCTTGTGCTCTTGAGGTGAACCTGAAGGGCCCGGATTTGATTGAGGCGGACCCGTAGGCCCGTCTGCAGATTGTGGAGGACCTGCCGGGCCTTGGGCAATCTTTTCAGCAGATACTGCTTCTAATATCAATTGCTCCTCAGAAACTTTCCTCTTTTCGAGGATGGATTTTAATTTCGCACTTTTCTTCTGTGAGCCGATAAAAGCAAAAATAGAAAGTCCCAAAAATACTATTCCTGGTAAACCTGTAACCACCTGATTTGGCCATAACTTACCTTTAACACTTAATTTGGTATTTTGTTTTAATGTTTCACCTTTACTGTCTACAAATTGCACTTTAGTACAATAGTGCCCCATATCTAAATCAAAATCAAATGTATAGGTTTCACCTTCAAGGGGTGACTCCAGAGATTTAAATTGATTATTATGACTATTTCCCCCTCTGGCAATAACTTCAAGGTCACTAACCGATAAATCTAGGCAATCTTTCGCTTTCAAAACATATACCTCAAGAGTGACATTATCAGCAACAGAAGGCGCTCTAACAATCTCGACTTCTAACTGGAAAGGTACGTCGAGAAAATCTTCTCCAGGTGAAGATGGTCCCCAAACATAACCTATGTCTTTCTCAGAAGTACCCCACAAGTCATCGTATGGAACACTCATGGTTAAAGGGAAAAGAGCAAAACCAAACATCACTAAGGATACACCTAGTAGAAGAAAAACATTCCATCTTGACTTCTTTATTGCATCTTTGAGTGATTTTATCTTCTCTTGAATATTCATGGGTTCCGCGGGAGGAGTAGTCTCTTGCTCAGCATCAATTTCACCTTCTTCAGAAAGGGGAACCTCTTCGACATTATCGACTAAATCCTGTTCGGACATATATCCTGCGATTTCAACATAGCACTTGAAAGGCGCGATAAAACGATTTTTGGCAAATATTGGCGATGATATCAAAAAGTGTTGATGTTACGCGCTAATATGGACATCAAACTTGCTGTGTTATCTCGCGGTCCGCGATTGTACAGTACCAGACGTCTCGTTGAAGAAGCCAAAAAACGAGGACTTGATGTTTTTGTTGCCGACCCAATGAAGTTCTCACTTTACGTTGCTGACGGGTCTATCGACATTCAATATATGGGAGAACCTTTCATTGCTGATGCCGTAATTCCAAGAATTGGCCATTCTATAACTAAACATGGAGTTGCAGTTCTAAGACATTTAGAACAGTTGGGAATATGGACATCAAATTCCGGACAAGGAATTATCCAAAGCAGAGATAAATTACATGCTTCCCAAATTCTGGCTAGGAATAAGATTCCCGTACCGAGAACAACTTATGTTAGAGACATTATTGATGTTGAAAGTGCGATTGATTTTGTTGGAGGATTTCCTGTGGTCATCAAAGTGACCCAAGGGACTCAAGGACAAGGAGTGTTTCTTAGGCACACACTTCACGAAGCTTGTAGTTTAGTTCAGGGTCTATTATTGACTGGTAAATCTGTATTAGTTCAAGAATATATTGCTGAATCACACGGCAAGGATATTCGTGCATTGGTTGTTGGTGACCGTGTAGTTGCTAGTATGAGAAGACGAGCAAGAGGAAGAGAATTTAGGAGTAACTACCACCTCAATGGAACTGTTGAGAAAGTAAATCTACCACCCGAATTTGAAGAACAAGCATGTCGCGCTGCTAGAGTTTTAGGTCTTCATGTAGCAGGTGTTGACCTCCTTGAAGCAGAGCATGGTCCATTAGTTCTAGAAGTTAATTCCTCTCCTGGCTTGGAAGGGATTGAAAAGGCAAGTGGAGTAAATGTTGCTGGTGAGATTATCGACTATGTAACTGGTCAAACAGCGTTTTCCGAAGTCGATTTAGATCAATTACTTCGTACCATACCTGGTTCCGGAGTTCTTTCAATCCAACTCAGGAATCATCCAAATCTAGTGGGACAAGAAATATCCCAAATTTTCAAATTCGGTTCAAATATTCCTGTTTTCGCATTATCCAGAGAAAATAAATTAATTTGGAATCCCTCTGATGAATTATTACTCAGATACGATGATGTAATTGTTTGCTATGGTGATTTATCCGAACTCAGGGCTTCTGTAAAGAATGCCATAAGTGGATTGCAGAAACCAAATTTTGAGCTTTTTGATAAGGAAGAATCCAATGCTTAACGATTTTTCAACCTAACAAAGTTCAATAAAGTAGTAATAAAAAATTGCTCCATGGCAGGAGACGGTATTCGTGCGGTTGCTGCCTCAATGCTATTCATCATCGCTTCTATGGTTCCTGTTCTAAATTCCGATTACCTAGACGATAGTGAGATTTTTTTTAATTCACAAAACTTCACAACCGAAGTTAGAATCCATGATATAGAATCTGAGTGGGATGATTCAGAAATTTTGATTTGGTATCCAAATTCACCTGTCAATGAAAGAACCTTTCAATTCACCGTAATGATTGATGGAATTTCAGACCCAGAAGAAATAGAATATTGTAACCTAACTATGACTTGGCAATATAATGTTAGTTCAGAAAATCACCTAATTTCTGTCACACTCGACAACAATAATTTTATTGAAATTGACGGGGACCTATTCCTCGTATACCAATATCAGTATGCTAATAACATATTTTTCGGCGACTACTATATTAGCCTTGAAACCACAGACATCAACGGCAATAATTTTTCTTTCTCTCACCAAGGTATTGAAGTTTTAGAGCGCGGTTTTTCAATTAATATTATTGATAATTTTCCCGAGAATAAACTGATTTTTGCTGATGGGAAAATGACCGAACTGGAATTCCGAATAACTAACACTGGAGTAAGTTATTCTAATTTTGATTTTCTTTTGGCTCTAGAAACTGATATGCCACCAGATTGGCCCGAACCTCAATTTTACAATGATAACGTTAGTTCAATATGGGGTGGAGATGTGATTTCATCTACCATTTCATTCGACGCATACCTAGATCTTGATTCAGTTCCACCTCCTGGAAATATAAGTGTCCATATCTTAATTTCTTACGAGGATGATGAAGGAAATATCGTAGAACTAGAGAATAATTCTTTGGAATTTATGTCAATTGTTGTCCCTGAATACTCCATTCCTGCTATTTCATTTTCCAGAGATGAAAACAGAACAGAGTTAATAGCTGACTCACTATCTCAAGCACCATTGGATAATTCAATAATTACCACTAATGGTGAAACTGTAGTTATGTTTGGCAATCTAACAAATTATGGTTTCCAAACCAGTTCATTCGAAATGGCACTAGTATCTGAAAACTCATTAGAATTCTTGAATTTTAGCGTATTTGACAATGGAAAGGAGATAATCCCCAATCAAGAAGGAATTTACTCTCTTGGAACTAATCTTTTGCCTCTAGAAAGTATATTTTTCACGATTGAATTTAATTTGTTAAACTCTAGTGTTGATTATCTAGATTTATCAATTATATTGACTGAAGTAAATACCTTTGAAGATAGTGAGGTTTTTGTCACATTAATTAACTATCAAATTAATAATCCAATTTTACTAGAAAGTGATTCTGAACAAAATTTAGACCTTTCATTGGGAGATATACTTCAAAATGAATCTTTTGAAATCCAGGTTCTGTTCGAACTAAATCCTTTCTTTTTAACTCAAGGATTCGAAAATCAGTGGGTATTAGATCTTTTCATGGCAAATGACCTAGCGACATTAAACAGCCAAAATATTGTAACAAACCTAGTTAATACTCAAACAGAAGCTCTCCCTTTCCAATTTTCAATTAACAGTAAATCACCTTACATAATTAATTTTACGCTGAATGAAGTAATTGAGATCGGAAATTATTCAATTAACCTAACCTTAACGCAAGTAACTGATGATGATGAATCACTATTTTTTGAACGCCAAATAAATTTCACCATCATTGAGAATGCAAGCCTAATTATTGAAAATGAGACTGAAAATGATGGCTCTGCGAATAACAACACTCAGGACAATAATTCTTCAAATAACACGCAGAATGATAACTTGTCTAATAATTCTCAAAACAATAACCCAGACAATAGCAGCAACTTAACCAATAATTCCTCTGAAATAGATACAAATAACAACGTGTCAGAAAATAATTCTTCTGAAATACCAAATCAGCAACAAGATAATTCTTCAGTGACTCAGAATGTTGATACTGATTCAAGTGACTCGGCGAAATCAGAGGATTCTAATTCGAAATCATGGATTTTTGTTGTCCTAATAGTTATAGTTCTTACTGTAATTATGATTTTCATAATTCAAAGAAGACGCCCAAAAACCTCCCCTGAACAGACGAATAAGCAACCGATAAGTATCGAACCAATCGCTTCAATACCTGTTATTCCTGATATAAGTGCTAATCAGTTAACAATACTACATCAATGGACTGATGCTAATGGATATACTTGGAGACAAATGTCCGATAGAAGTGTACTGTGGTGGAATGGGCAAAATTGGGTTCCAGTAAATCAAAATCAATGAGTTCTAAATCGATAAATGCTGTATTCCTCCCGATGGTTTGATATGTATCACCCCGTTCCTCTTGTTGTCCTTCGGGACAAGGGATGCACACTCGCTTCGGCGAGAGGCGGTGAACGCCAATGGATGAACGCAGAGAAGTTTTTAGGCAAAGAAAGGCTTTGAGGCCTAGTCAACTTAGACTAGGTCAAGAAGAAAATATTAGCCTGCCTGCGCGTTTAAGCCATATCCAAAATTTGCCCTGGATCGGTTGTTATCAAAATCAGTTAAAGTCTGAAAATAAGTCAAAAAATACCCAGAAATCCTATGCAAGTGCCCTTCGATCTCTAATCGAGACTATTCTTCCTGGAGAAAATGTACTCAGTGAAAATGATTATGGAACAATGACGATATTGGAACTTGCCGAAAGAATGGAGCCACTAAATGGTAGAATTGATTTGTGGACACACAGCCTATCTGATTTGAAGCCTACGACATACAATGCCAGACTTGCAGCAGCTCGACATTTGTTGAAATGGCTCGGACATAGATGGCCAGAACATCTATCCCGAGCAAGAACTGGCAAAAGATTGCCTAGGACGCTTACTCGAAGAGAGTTATCGATGGTAATCGAAGCAGCTGAAAATAGTGAAAACCCAGTAGCATCAATTGTTGTAACGCTAATGCTAGATACTGGTTTGAGAGTTAGTGAGGTATGTAATCTAAATCAAAGCGACATTGATTTACATGATCGTTCTGCTAGGGTAATTGGTGGAAAAGGAGATAAAGACAGACTAGTATTGTTTACTCAAAGAACCTTAGATAAAATTCAATCGTGGATTCCTGTTCGTGAAACTAGATTGAGAACTGAGGATTCTGCATTGTTACTAAACTCAGCAGGCAGGAGACTACAACCTAGAGGTGTTCAAAGATTAATGGATGCTCTAGCACTTGACGCCGGACTGCCCCGAGGTAAATTAACTCCCCACGTACTAAGACATAATTTTGCAACAGGACTTCTTGAGCGTGGAGCAGATTTAGTATCCATTCAAAAATTACTTGGACATAGTACTATTGCAACAACTAGAGTATATCTTGAAATCTCAGACCAAACATTGAGAGAAGTATATCACAGAGCCCAAGCAACCAGGGAACACTTAGAACAGGACAATAATCAAACTGAAGAGTTAATTGAAAATTCCCCCTCCACAAGTTATGTAGANGTTGAGAAAAACTAATTTTTCTTTCCTTTTCGTTTAGAGATTTTCTCTGGACCGAGCCAGTTTCTTCTTGGTTTTACTTCTTGACCAGAATGCCCAGGAATTGGACAATACTTACCTGAACGGCACCTAGAACAATTCTCTTTTGGTGGAAGTTCAACGNTTTTTCTNAACCGTCCATACTTCCTTCTAGGCATAAANTGCTCTTAGTTAGCGGGTTATTGAATAATTCGCAANTTACTTNTTAAAATTCTTGAACCATGACATCTTTGAAAGCGGAGTATTTGGTGACGGCCCAACCCTCTTTGCTCCTGAATTGTCCTTTTTCACTGTCTTCGATTTAACATTTTTAGCTAGATTCTTAACGCTTTCAGCGGCTTGCTTAGCCTTAGCTGGGGTTTTCTTTGCAGCAGCCTTTGCTTTACTAGNTGTTGCTTTAGCCTTGGCCGGAGCTTTCTTTGCTGCGGATTTAGCTTTATTTGCAACTGCTTTGCTTGCAGAAGCAGCCTTATCTGCACTTTTTGCTGCAGCGGCTATTTTCTTTGCAACTGCAGCTTTTATTCCAGCCTTGACTAGTTTTGCAGCACCTGCGCCNGCTACTTTAGATACTGTATCTAATTTAGCGTCAACCAATTTCGCTGCNGTTGCTGCTCCCACTCCTGGTAAAGCGGTCAATTTCTTAATCTTCGAAGCCTTAGTCTGTGAAGCCATACTTTCACCTATTGCATCCATGAAGGCTTCCTTTCTTGAAGTCTTCCTATGATTTCTACATACAAAATAGGTGAATTGATGTGTGTAGATTACCAGCGATNACCATGGCGGAGGGTGAATCAAGTCAAACTACTACACTGATTTGCCAGGTCCTCAGTGCTAAACCCGATCATAAAATAGATGAGACAAATAATCTACTGAGGTCAAAGAATTTTCCTGCATCCAAAAAGGTGATTTACTTAGGAAATGTGGCTACTACATTGATTTCCTTATTACAACTCCCTGAAACTCCAGTATTCAAAAATAAGCCAAATTATAATGAACAGAAATGGGAGATTACTACTACAAGTGGACAGTTGGAAGTCACAATTATTTCCGATTCATACTGGGGTTTTGGATTGTTCAACTCTAGTTATCTAAACANTATAACTTTANATGGACCAATTAGCCTNAGAAGTAGAATTATTTTTGATTTAGTTTCTGCACTTCCGCATAAGCCTTGGGAATTTAAGCATCTTTCGGCAATTAGAAGATGGATGAAGAAAAATTATCCCAACTTAGATGAAAAAACCAATCAGAAAAACTGGGAAGAATTAGTGAATTATTCAAAACAAAGCTTTGTTGAGATGGTCGAAATAATGTCACAAGCAATCACTAAAGCTTCTGAAAAAATAAAAAATACAGCATATTTAGATGAAAGTGAAAAAGATAAGGCTGGAGTATTACTTGCAGCTGCTGAATTTGACCTAGAACTAGCTAAAGGTGCTCTTGCTGATGATAATGGACCTGCAGTTGAAAGAGCAATCTCAAGGATTGAGGCTTCTTTGATAGAGGCTGACCCCGAGATTGGAATTGGTAGGAAAGATGACCATGACGATGAAATTGAAGAACATAAAATTGTGATTTCCGAAATTANTGAAGAAATNAATCCCCTTATTTCTAATCTGGAAACAATCAATGAAATTGATTCTGTAATACCCGACGAAGAGATTCCTTTAGTCGATTTAACAGGTATTTCTGANCAAGAATAGTAGTTTTCCAACAATCNATTTCCCGCGTCGCGTTGATAAAGGGGTGACTTTTCGGTNGGTATGGTCGAAATGGCATCAAAGAAGAAATCTGAGGGTAGTGGAATTCAGCAAGCAGCTGGTTTGATTAGATATTTCGATGAAGAATCTGAGCATGCATGGAAAATTACCCCTATGCAAGTTTATTCGGCTTGTATAATCGTTGGCGTATTCTTTTACCTTGTAAACCAAGGTGTTGTTAGCGCNATTTGGAATCTATTTTGATTCTAATTATAACGGTTTAATCATTATAATTTTATTTTCTATTGTTGCCATTTTCTGTGCAACCTGCATAGCGGTTTTAAGATTCTCAGTCGCTCCGAGTGTTCTCTCACCCTCTGAGTCATGAATTATCAAGCGATGCGTCAAGTTCGTTAGAACCCCCTGTTCAATCCTTTCAAAGACCCAATGCTCATCTTCGATTCTAATCATCGCTGGAACATCGACCAATGGCCCCATTTGATTGCCTATATGTGTAGTTCTTGCTTTCAATCCCCTCAGATCTCTAATTGGATTCCAATTTCTCATACGAACTGGTGCTCTTACTCGATTTTTCTGCTCTATGCCATCTCTAAATGCTCTCGTCATTAGGGTCCCATCCCTCGAAGTCCCTGACTTCAAATACAGGGTAGACTAATTACTAATAAGAAGCGCGACGCAAAAGTAACAAATTATGTCAGTTTGACAGTGTTCTTTCAGTTTTCATTTTCCTCAAATGTATATCAATACTTTTTATGGCGAATAAATTAGGNAGCCAACCAAAAATNATGAANGTCATTAATGGCCATTCATTGACTATTGAAAGTGAGATAACTAAAATCATTAAACAAACTAATGGTAATAATACCTTAACAAAAGATGGCGAGGATACATCCGTCTCAATAACCCATGGTTGAATAATACTAATCGATAATATTAGCAGACACGCTGGCAGAAGAAAAATTGCATATGGAGAAAAAATAAANATTATGCTTGGGCCAAATATTAGAACCATTCTAATCCACCATAACTCTGGCCTTGCTGCGCTATCAAATCCGAAATTTGGAAGTATCAAGGAAACAGAAATCAGACTGAGCATTCCTACAACAAGCCAACTTGATTTTAGAAGATACCCATTTCCTTCACTAAATGGNTTATGATTGACTAGAAACAAACAAGTAATTAGGAATAAAATAACAACGCTTACTATTAATTGGAAGGTTAATGAATTACTTCGTCCATCCCCGTGTTGTAGAAATGATTCATTCTGTTTACATGGCACAGTTACAAAAGTTAATCCAAATGAATGAAGAATGAAAAATAAAATCATCATAAATTCGCCATTTTGTTGTATGTTCATCCACCATGACTCTGTAGATTGAATTGAATTAGACAAAAGATATATCAAGAATGGTAAAATCAGATACATTTTTAATTTTGATCTTCTAACTAATACCTCAAGACCTTTATCAACACGAGAAATGGTTGTTACAGCAAACAATTCACTATTAACTAGTACCAAAAGTGCCGTTAAAATTACCACAAAAAATGAATAATCTCCGGCCTTGGAAAGTGTGGTTTGAAGTGGTAAAGAATCCGGTTGATAATATGAGGATTCGGGGAAGAATATCCAAAATGAAATAAGTGCGGAAAATGAAATATAGGCCATAATTCTATGCTGTATCNTTTTTTTGAGTTCATCCGCTGAGGTAGAAATACTTGGTAATTTATGGCTTAGTAAAGCAAAACCAAGTAATGACAAAAGTACTATTTCAGGCGCTCCGTCCCCTGTTATTAGTAACCTCAAATCTGAAATCTGAAATTCCCCTGGACCTAGCCTTTGGGAGATTTCCAGATAGGAAATGTCTCTTTGAAAAATTGATTTTACTCTATCAAAAATCATAAAGCCAACCAGAACCAGTGGTCCAAAACGATGTACGANAAAACCTAATCGGCCTATCTGGGAAGGTGCTTTTTGTAAATATGATTCTATTTTTCTAGGGATTAACCACGTCGATAAAAGAATCAGTAAAACTGGAAAAACCAGTGGTGACTCATCTCCCAGCATAATGTATCTAAGGGGTGATAGCCCTTGAGCATGGCGGAAGCAAGATAGACAAGATAGCAAACCCAGTGACATGGCCTCAGCAGGTTGGCAAGAAGAAGACCTAGACGTGGTCGCAAAGAATTCTTGTTTAGCAAAACTAGCTTTGGACATTGGAATGGATATTGAGTCATGGATTGATTGCGCAACTACCCCTCTTAACGAAACTATGAGATTGACGATTTCGAGAAATGACAGAGAATGGACAATTTCCAAAATTAAGGAGATGGGGGGAATGCCAATTTCCTGGATGCCAAATCAGACCGCGTGGGAAATGCCATTTTATCGAGGCAAAGTTTCTGATGGTTATGATAAGAGAATACTAACAATACTCCATGATTCAGGAAGGATCACTAGACAAGAAGCTGCCAGTATGCTTCCAGTACAGTTACTAAATCCACAGAATGGAGAAATGATTCTAGATATGTGCGCTGCTCCGGGTTCAAAAACCACGCAAATTGCTGAAAAAGTTGCTCCTGAAGGTTTTGTTATTGCCAATGAGCCTGTCTCTGGAAGAGCTAATATGTTAATCTCTAATAGGGCAAGGCTTGCATTGCCCAATGTCTTAATCAATCAGCAAGATGGAAGACATATCGGAAGAATTCCTCCGCCNGGCTTTGATGGAATTATTGCTGATGTNCCATGTACTGGAACTGCAACCACAAGAAAAAATATCAAAGTTTGGAACAATTGGAAGCCAAAAGCTAGTCGCGGTTTGTTCGATTTGCAGGTCTCGATTGCTGTCAGAGGGGCTAAATTATTAGTTCCAGGTGGAAAACTGGTTTATTCTACGTGTAGTATAGATCCATGTGAAAATGAGGCAGTTATTGCTGAATTATTACGTCAGTGCCCCTGGTTGGAATTGATAAAAATAGACGAAAAATTGGTACAGGGGTTGATTTTAAATCCCGGATTAAGCGAATGGAATATTCTAGATTCGAAAGGAGAACGGTTTGAAATCGAAAATGAATTACCCAGACTTCCAAACCTCAAATTACAACACTTATGTTACAGAGATAGAAAAAGAATCATCGATGAGCTAGACTGCGAACTAGAATCCAAAATTTCTCAAAATCTGAAACTTTGTCGTAGATTAAACCACCTTGACAATAACACCGGAGGATTTTTTGTCGCTATTCTTAAGCACAAACCTGAAGCAACTCCTGAAGGAATCGCTAAGGCCTTTATTCCAAAGAGAAAACCAAAGCCTGACTCTTCATGGATCGCGAAACTAATGGATAAACCCAAAACAAACCGCCACTCTGTTTTCCCGGCAGAAGAACAAGCGATTGAAGAAATTTCCACCAGATATGGAATTGATACTAAAAAATGGTCTTGGTGGAGTAGAGGAAAACGACTGAATATGGCCCCTAAATCAGTAATTGACAGATTGTATGACAAAGTGTGCCCAAATAAAAAGGGCGATTTATGGCCCAAAGGAACATTCCATCCATTGAAGTTAATTCATGTTGGAATGCCTACTTTTGTCAAAAACAAAGGTACATGGAGAACCAGGCAAGAAGCGATTCCTGCACTTGAAAATGAGATAAACGAAACCATTGAAGTAGAACAAGAAACCGTAACAAAGATGCTGGAAGGTTGGGTTCCCACCGTTGAGGAATTCTTAGAATCACAAGATATTAGCGATTTAAAAGATGGTCCCCTATTGCTAAAATGTAAAATTCATAATTCATATGCAATCATTTCAGCATGGTCTGGTGTGAGAATCAGTTTAATGATAAATACTCTTGAAAGGGACATACTCAGAGCAAAATTGGGATTGGAATTTGAAAAAGCCGAGGTGATTTAATGCGTAAATTTGTACTTTTGATAGTCATAAGTATTTTATTGAGCCCTTCAATTTATGCTGAAGATGACGGATATATCGCACAATTTAGAATTGATATTCCAAATCCTGAACCTGTTTCAACTGTCCTTGAAGAATGTTTTATTGAACTAGATTTGACAGATAATTGTTCTCGTGATAGTGACTCTGTATCATTATCATGGTGGTTNTGGAGTGACCAAACTAATTCTAATTGGCCTGATGATGATGCTAAATCCCGTTCAGCAATCTACAATTTATCTTCAAATATCGACTTTGAATCGGTTTCTTTCTTCAACCAGTATGAGTCCAAAGCTGAAGCNGTNGAACATTATTCAAAACTCGATTCAAGTATGCCCATCATCAATTTATCTGGAGAGATTATCATAGTTGAAGGAGACGTTGGTCCTTGGTACATTAGAATGCCAATTGAAATGACGCCATCAGAAAACCTTACTGATGATACCTTACTTTACATTTTTCTAAGTAAGAAAAATGGTATTGATATTCATGGTAGGGAGATTAGCAACTTAATTTATGATATGAAACCCGAGGTTGGCTTTGGAAATAAAGCTAATAATACAACTAGTGTTGAATGGTTAATCAGTTCTGAACATCTCCATGGGGCTGGAATTGATTTTGAGGAAGATCCGTATGGTTGGCAAATTACTATGGCATTCTTCGGTTCTATTGAATCAGATAATTCAACTGAACAACTACTTTCCTTGCACCATTTTGACTTACCGTTTAAATCTCAAAATATTGATTCAACGGCTCTTTACATGCCTATCTTGATTTTTATTCTATTATCGATAATATGTTTTGGGTTGGTATCTCAATCATATAGAAATGAAAAAGGAATGCCCAAAATTTCTGCGGGGTGGAAAGACAATACCACATTGATAATTGAAGTACAATCATATGACAAGAAAGTCGAGATTAAGTCGGTAAAAATTGAGTCGCCTTGGAGAATGAGGAATAATCCGAAGAGTAGATTCATTGAACCGAATCAATTAGTCAACATAGAGATAAAGGTGAAAGAAGAGCTANAGGAAAATTGTGACATTGGTGTCCAATTAGAGGTTGATGAGTTAGGGTCTTGGACTCAATATCTTGCCCTAAATAGCCCAGCTGTTGTAAAATGATATAGTCGAAGTTTTGAATACGTAGAGGATTTAGGAAACATTGGTGCTGGTATGAATCTCGATAATACTGACCGTGCAATACTACAAGCTTTATTGGAAGATTCACGTGCTAGCCAAAGAGAGTTATCAAGAATTGTTGGAGTAGCGCAAGGAACCATCACTAATCGTCTCAAAAAATTAGAATCACAAAATATCATCCAGGGATACTCTGTAGTTTTGGACCCTGAAAGTGTAGGATGGAGTATGACTATAATGGCTGGATTGAGGATTTCCAAGGGTAAAATGATTGATGTTCAGCAAAAGATTGCTGCAGATCCTAGAGTCTTCTCTGTATACGACGTAACCGGAGATTGGGATTCAATCGTTATGGCTAGAGTTAGGGATCGTGCCGACCTTGATGACCTAACAAAAACCGTCTTTACTCTCGAAGGAGTTACACGCTCATTCACCCATGTTGTTCTAAATACTGTAAAAGAAGATGGTTTTGCCAAGCCTGCACCAGAATAGAACATGGATGAATAAGGCATTTGAATGATGGGTGTTAGCCTATATCATGTCTTCTAGACTTAATGTCACATTTTTNGTAGCTTTGGCCCTTCAAATGTTGATGATTGGAGCGACTGCAGCACCACTCGCTGATGGATTAAATCCAATGGGCGATTACACAAAAATGGACAAGGCCCTTCGAGACTCGCTATCTTCATCTTCTGAAGATGATATAGTCCCAGTAATTTTTCAACTTAAATCTGAAGTATTGGATGATGACAAATCTATTTTGGAAAATCTCGGTGCAACAATTTTAGGGGATGCTCCATTGGTTGATGGAGGACTTATTGAAGCAAGTATTAGAGATATTAGAGTAATTTCAACTTGGGATAGAATAGAATATTTAGAGTTAGATAGGACTCTAGAATTCTTCTACCTGCCTCAAGAATGGGGCGGAGAAATAAAAACGGACCCTGGAATAATGATGCACGAAACTACTCACGTGGTCAAGGCAACCGATGCTTGGGACAGAGTAATTGTATCTCCGAGTGGCGAAATCGAATACGAAGTTGATCAGAAATTTACTGAGTGGGATGGAGACGGAACCGCAATTGTTGACCTTGACACAGGTGTTGATGCAGGCCATCCTGATTTCGATTACCTTGAACCTTGGACTGGTGATAAAGTCATTTACTCAGCCAAATGGGACGGCGTTTGGACCGAGACAACAAATTCCGACACGTCCTCAGGACACGGCACGCACGTAGGTGGCACACTTGCCGGCAATGGTGATGCTTCTGCTGGTAGAAGAGCAGGTGTTGCTAAAGGTGGTCAAATGGTAGCATTGGGAACTGGCGATGGAGCCTCCATTTTCGCTGCTGAACAAGGCCTTGAGTGGACTTTTGCTCATTCCATACCCGGACAAAATCAATTCCACATAAGAGTAGTTTCCAATTCATGGGGAACCGACGGTGATTATGATCCGAATGGTGTAATTGCCCAATTAACCGATCGACTGACATATGAAAATGGTGTTGCTGTCATTTTTGCTGCATCAAATTCTGGAGGTAATGGTGGTGAATGTTCTGGCGGACTAAAAACCAATGTCTATGCAAATACACCTTCTGCAATTTCAGTTGCTGCTCTAACTCATGACGGTACTGCTGTAACCTCATTCTCATCACGTGGCTGTATGAATCAACAACACACCTGGCCAGATGTGGGTGCTCCGGGACGAGATATATGGGCAACTGCTCCTCGAGGAACCGCTATTGATGCTACAACTAAACTTCAGGGTGATTTGTACTACATGTCAATTTCTGGTACATCCATGGCTACACCCCATGTCGGCGGGATGGCAGGATTAATTCTTGATATTGCACCATCTTTAGGAGTTGCAGATTACCATAGAGACGATCATGATTTTGGCGATAGTTTGGTCGGAGGAGAAGGTACCGCTGCATATGGCCAATATGAGAACTGGGATAATGAGAATTTCAGTCGAGTTCACGAATTAGAGTTAATCTTAGAACTAACTGCAGATTATGAAGGAATGGCTAATTCTTGCGAGGATGGAAATGCAGATGATGCCTGTAGCGATATACCTGAGCAATGTTATTTGAGTGCGACTGGCCAATGCCATGACTGGAGAATTGGACATGGACTAACCAATGTTGATGCTGCAGTGGCATTAGCGAGAACACTCGAACTGATGAGAGATCAGGATGGAAATGGAATCGTTGACCATCCAGAATATAACGTATGGGATGCATGGGAAATATATGAAAATATGATGACTGAGAAAACTATCAGCCTAGATACCGACCGTGTAAGACACTCTTGGAAAGGTGATTGGAATCACTTTAACAACGGTGATGTCGGAGCACTATATTATACCGAAGACTCTCATTATGTTTGGATTCCTAATGGTACCACTAGACTGGAAGCGATGTTTACTGCAACGGAATTTGAATTAGATTCACTTCAAGCAGGTTCTATACAATTAGAAATTGACCTAGGAGAAGATGGTAGTAATGACCAAGGACAAGGAAATAGAATTGCAGATACTTGGTATTACGACTTAGATGTTGATTCCTCTCATTGGGGCAAGTGGACACACTTTGATGTATCAGGCCAGGCTATGACAATACTTGGAATTGTTGAAGACCAAGAATTCTTCGAATCACGTATTCCATATACGGTTGACGTCATTTTAACACTAGATCTGGATTCTCCTGTTGATATTTCATTTGAACAAAGACCTGACTTTTATTCAGATTTAGACCCAACATCCCCTTCAGATGAGTATGATTCTTCGATGGATGGGATGCTAACCTTTACCAGAAATGTCTATGATCAACAAACCATAGTTGGAATGATTACTCCAAAATTAACTAACGATGATTCTTCTTCAGAAGGGTTTTTCTCAGCACTAGGCAATCTATTTGCAGAGCATGGAATAATTATGACTATGTTTAGTATTATCATACTTCTTTCAGCCGCAGGTGTGGGTTATGTAATTCGTTCATCAAAGGAAACGAGTGATGATAAGGATTACCAAGTTAGCGTTGAGGCTGAGTTAATCGATGAAGATTGATTATTCCTCTTCACATTTTATCATTGCTTGAAGGTACTTACCTGCGCCAAAAGATACTCCTCCCTGAGGTTTCCATCCCTTAGAAATAAAATTCGAGACTTTGGCAATCAATCCTGATTCTTTATCTAAAATGTTCCAGTTCATCAGACCATGGTCTACTGGCTGCAAGGTTTCATCTGAGATAATAGTATATTTCATGATTCAACAATAATTCGACAATGTATAAAGAAAGTTACATTTCTGAATCAATTCTTTGTTGTGCCAGTTCAATGTAATCCGGATTTATATCATAACCAATGAAATTTCTACCTGTTTGCTTAGCTGCACAAGCAGTGGAACCTGATCCGATAAATGGGTCCAAGACAATATCTCCTTTGAATGAATAAAATTCTATGCATCTACGTGGCAGTTCATTAGGGAAAGGCGCAGGATGACCAATTCTTTTAGCAGATGCGGTTGGAAATCGCCAAATCGATTTTGTTAGATCGATAAATTCCTGTTTTTCGATTGTATCTTCACGTCCCTCTTCTCTTTCTTGCTTTGTTCTATCAAGCTTAAACGAGCCCTTTGAATAAATCAAAATATATTCATGAACATCTCTAAGACAGGGATTGGATGCGGATTTGAATGAACCCCACGCAGTACTAGATCCTGCAGAAGCAGATTTATCCCATATCACTTCTCCACGCATCAAAAATCCAAGTTCGACCATGATCATATTTACATAACTAGTTAGAGGAATATACGGTTTTCTTCCAACATTTGCTATATTCACTATCGCTCTACCACCCGGCACTAAAACTCTGTATGTTTCCTTGAAAACATCTCTTAACATGTCGAGATATTGTTGTAAACTGAGGTCCTCGTCGTACTCTTTGGTAACATTATAGGGGGGAGATGTGACCATAAGATGAACGCTATTTGGCGGAATCATACTCATATCTCTTGAATCTCCACAAACTAGGCTATCCTTAAGAAATTCAGGAAATTCTTGCGGGTCCCCTACATCGGATTCACTGGGAATCTCTCGATACATTTTCGAATCATAATATTTTGATGAATCGTGTCCTTCACGTTTTGAAACTCCAAAACTAGAGGTCTTAGTAGAGGCTGATTTTTTTGAGCCTCTATTAACTGTCATAGTCTCATCTGTGTCGCGCGGCTTCATAATCCAATCGGATAACTAGCATGATTAGACGCGCGTTTTTGCACCCCTGAAGAATTTCCAATCAGGATAAAACATTGGTAATCCAATTTTCATAACTAGTATTTGCTGAAGCATTTAATTTGATAATTGCTGGAACTTCATATGGATGATTTTCTAAAATATACCGCTCTAAATTTTCTAAATTTGATTGGGTAGTTTTGAATAATGACATTATTTCATCATCATTATGCTTCTCTTCATTCCATATATATGCTGATTTAATATCCGTGGTTAAGATGCAACCTGCTAATTTCCTATCTAAGACTTGATCGATAATTTTCGTTGCTGAATCTTCACTGGGGAAAGTCACTAAAACCAAGATTAGGCCCATGCCATTCCTAGAAGGTATAGATTATTGATTAGTCGATTAAAGTTCTGTAATATCTTTCCTTTCTGATTCTACATTGAACTTCTTAACCGCTTTGTTGTAAACCTTAGAATCTATTTCTCCTCTTCTCACTAAACGCGATAATGTGGCCAGTGTAATTGCCTTACCATCGATTTCAAAGAATCTTCTCAATGACTCTCGGGTATCTGAACGCCCGAAACCGTCGGTACCAAGAACAGTATAGTCTTCAGGCATCCACTGTCTTACCATGTCAGGAACTGCAGCCATATTGTCTGAAACCGCAACAATTGATTCTGAAGAGGAGGAAAGCATTTCCTCTACCCATGACTTTCTTTCAGGCTTATCTGGATTTAATCGATTCCATCTTTCACATTCAAGTCCATCTCTCCTCAACTCACCATATGAGGTTGCAGACCAGATTTCACTACGAACGCCAAACTCTTCTAATTTCTCAACCGCATCAAGAACTTGAAGCATAATCGGACCAGAGCCAATTAATTTGACGATGGGCCCATCTCCTTTAGGCGCTGCACGAAGTCTGTACAATCCTTTGATAATTCCCTCATCTACTCCTTTTGGCTTAACGGGCATTGGATAATTCTCGTTATACACAGCAATGTAATACATTACATCAATATCGTCTTGGTACATTTCTTTAATACCATGCTGGATGATTGTTGCAAGTTCGTATGCGAAGGCTGGATCCCATGCTCTAACCGAAGGATTAGTATGTGCCATCAACAATGAATGTCCATCTTGGTGTTGCAGTCCTTCGCCGTTAAGTGTAGTTCGACCAGAGGTGGCACCCATGAGAAATCCTCTTGCTCTTTGGTCAGCAGCTGACCAAATTAAATCGGCAACTCTTTGGAATCCAAACATCGAATAAAATATGTAAAATGGAATTGTCGGACATGAATGAGTAGAATAAGAGGTTGCTGAAGCAATAAATGTTGATGTCGCACCCGCTTCATTAATTCCTTCTTCGAATAATTGTCCTGCTTCAGATTCCTTATATTTCATCAAAACCTTGTGGTCTACAGGTGTGTAAAGTTGACCCTCGGGGTGATATATTCCAAATTCAGAAAATAGTGGGTCCATACCGAAAGTCCTTGCCTCATCTGGAATGATAGGAACTATTCTATCGCCTAACTCCTTGGATTTCATCAATGATCTTAACAATCTCACAAATGCCATAGTAGTAGATACCTGCATCTTACCTTTGGTGCCTTCATCAAATTCAGAGAATGTAGTCTTATCTGCCATCTTTAAATTGGATTTTGGTGAACGTCTTTCAGGAACAGGTCCATCCAATGCTTTTCTTCTAGACTTGGCATAAGCTACTAGTTCTGGTACATCCTTTGGATCAATTAGAGGATAATCTTCAAGTTGCTCGTCGCTAAAAGACAAATTCAAATCATCACGCATGAATTTCATGCTTTCCATATCGGCTTTTTTCTTTTGGTGAGTAGTATTTCTTCCAGCAAAAGATGGCCCTAATCCATAGCCTTTGATTGTTCTAATTATTACAACTGTAGGTTGCCCTTTGTGGGCAGCAGCCTGAGCATATGCTGCATGTAATTTAATGAAATCATGGCCACCAACGTCTTGACAAAGGTCTTCTAAATCTTGGTCTGAATAATCTTCAACCAAAGAAGATAGTTCGCTAGAGTTGAATAATTCTTTACGGATTGTTGCTCCATCTGCTGTCATTATTCTTTGTTCGTCACCATCGACGAGAGAATTTAATCTCTCTATAAGTAGGCCATTAGTATCTTTGGCAAACAAATCATCCCAACTACTGCCCCATAGTACCTTGATTACATTCCAACCAGATCCTCTAAAGCGTCCTTCGAGTTCTTGAATAATCTTTGAATTTCCTCGTACAGGTCCGTCTAATCTTTGAAGATTACAATTCATTGTCATGATTATGTTGTCAAGACCTTCTCTAGCTGCAAGCGATAATTGAGATAGTGATTCTGGTTCATCAGATTCGCCATCACCCATTGTATACCAAACACGCGATGTTGTAGTATTGCACAATCCTCGAGATTCTAAATACCGATTAAATCTGGCTTGATGTATTGCTGTCATACCACCTAGACCCATACTAACGCTAGGAAATTCCCAAAAATCTGGCATTAACCTAGGATGGGGATAGGAGGATAGGCCTTTACCTCCCGCCTCTTGACGAAACATATCGATTTGTTCTCTAGTTAATCTCCCTTCAAGCCACGCTCTTGCATATACTCCGGGAGAAGCATGACCTTGCCAGTACACATGGTCACCTGAACCGTCTCCATCTTTCCCTCGGAAAAAGTGATTGAAACACGATTCCCAAGCGTGAGAGGTTGAGGCGTAGGTGGAGATATGTCCGCCAATTCCTTCGAAATATTTGTTGGCCCGAGTAACCATCATCATAGCATTCCAACGAATGATTCCATGAAGTTGCTTTTCCATCTCTAAATCGCCGGGGTAATCGCCCTGCATACTAGGTGAGATTGTATTAAAATATGGAGTGTTGATTACATCNACATCAACACCTGCAGATTTAGCGGCATTAATTGTGGCAAGTAGTAGTCTTCTTGCTTCTTCATTCCCCTGTTGCCCCTGAACAGCCAGTATTGAATCAACCCATTCTTGTGTNGAAATTGGGTCAGGGTCCGGTAAAACGCTTTCAGACTCAAAGGTCATGTTAACTCCCCTGTGTNACTCCTAATACTCTCGGCTTTCAAACCCTTCTAAGTCAAAAATTGTTAAAATTATGATTAATCAGNGGTTTTTTCTGCGTTTTTTGGCTAAAATCGCAATACTGGATACCTTTAGATGTAATTAGAAAAATAACCATGTCGGCACAAGACATAAAGACCGATTTCGCTGCGAGCGGTCTATGTCTGTAGAAGCCATGGTACAAGGAATGATTGACGATTTAACTGCCGCTCTAGTCGACGCTGCTAAGCACGATAAGGGCAACTCCGCTGCTGGTACAAGAGTACGNAAAGCAATGCAAGATTGCAAAGCTGCTGCTCAAGCAGTTCGTGTTCAGGTTCAATCCGACAAAAACGCTTGAGGTTAAGAGCGCGTCAAAACGCGCCATTCACCTCCGCCGTTGAGAAAGTCAACTTCTCCACTTGATCGAACAATCCACCCTTCCGGTGTAAACATTACATCAGGTGAGGTGACTAGTGTATTGACTTGTGACAATGAAGTATTTAGATCAAGTTCCCATGACGAGTCTATTGAACGCCAATGTCCAGTGATTTGTTTTTCTTCAGCATCTAAAGGAGCATAAAAAGTGTAGAGCCAGTGCATTGCCAGTGTATCTTCGGACACAAATAGGAAATGTTCTTGTTCACCAAGATTCATTGCTTCAGCAGCCTCATCGGTCCACATGGTCTGCCCATGAACAGAGGCAAGNAGAGAAAGTGGCAGTAATATGAATAGAGTTACTGCAACAACTTTGATTTTAGAGCCTGGTGAGTCATAGGTCGGAATATCAACCTGATTAGAGAGATGCTTAAGCAGTAATACAAATGGAATAAACAGCATGGTGATATACCTTCCATTATTACCCATGGTCCAAACTATGCCTGGCCATTCTGCATTCCAAATACTGGCTTCATAAGTCCAAAGTGCTGCAACATACAAGACAATAGCCGTCATGATTCCAACAATATATCCTGCCATTATTGCAATATCTGAATCCTCGATTGAGGTAATAANAGACATNATCGGTCGAACAAATGGCCATGCTACCATGCCAAACAAGGTAAACAGAATCACGACATCCAGGAATGAAAAGCCAATGGCTGTCATGTAGCGAATAGGATTATCGGCAAGTATGGCTAATGTACTATTATAGCCAATAATGCCAAGAATCACCATAGAAAGTGAAACGATTGAAAAGACTACAATACTTACAATATGAGGTTTTGACATCCAACGAGTTTTCTCACCNCCTCGTGCATANATTTCACCCCACANAGTTGCTAGTAACCCTAATATCAAACCACCAAAGAAAATAAAATTTAGATTTACGAAACCTTTGGCATAAGGAATGAGCATGAAAATTAACCCCCCAGCGAAGTTTTGCAAAATTCTATTTTTGTTTGACGCAATGCCAGTCAATAAAATAAATGAGAGTGAGCAGAAAGCTGCTAAGTATACTTCTTCATAGCCGCGACCTATGGAAAAAATGAATGCTGGAGATAGTGACATAATAGCTGCTGAATGCACTCCTGTCCAACGAAGTAAACATCCGATAAGACCAAAGAATGTAAGAAGCGCTNTTGCCTTAATAGCCGCCTCTGAAAGTCCATACAAAGGCAATACAACTCGCTGTCCTCCATCTTCTGGGTCACTCTCACCGAGCGTGTCTGGGCGTAAATCCCCCCAAGGTAAGGATCCGTTATCATCAACTGCCATTTTCACTTGAGTGTCTAAGCCTAAATCACTGGTGAAGCAAACAAGTATATTGAGAAGAATACCCAAAACTAGGAGGCCTTTCCAAAGACGTTCATCTTTGAATTTCAATCTCTCCATGGTCTACGGTTCGAGCCGAGAGGTTCAACTCTTTCGGACACTTCGGGGGTATATGAGCGGAATTCTTGAGGGTATTCGAATCATCGACGTCTCGCGTATATTGGCTGGTCCTTATGCAACACAAATGCTCGCAGACCTTGGTGCTGAAGTAATCAAAGTTGAGGCACCATGGGGCGATGATACCCGAAACTGGGGGCCACCTTTTACAACTGGTTTTGATGGGAAACAGGTTGCTGCATATTTCCTCTCATGTAATCGCAGTAAGGAAATTGTAACGATTGATTTGAAACGCGATGCAAATGAAGTTTTACAGCTAATCCAAACCGCAGATGTTGTCGTTGAGAACTTTCGTCCTGGAACACTTAAGCGATTACTCGGAGATCTTCCAAAAGATGTAATCATATGTTCGATTTCCGCATATGGTGCAACAGGCCCTAGACGTGATGAGCCAGGTTATGATGTTGCTCTACAAGCTCGAAGCGGGATTATGGGGATTACCGGGGAGGCCGGAGGAGCGCCTGTTAAGGTCGGTGTAGCATGGATTGATGTCATTACCGGATTAAATGCAGGAAATGCAATTCTCGCTGCTTTATTCCACANGCAGAAAACTGGTGAGTGTATGCATATTGACCTTTCATTATGGGATAGTGCGATTGCAGCTTTAGTTAATCAAGCGCACAATGCCTTAGCGAGTGGTAAAAACCCTGAACCGATGGGTTCAGCTCATCCTAATCTAGTTCCATATCGGGCATTTGAAGCAAAGGATGGTTGGTTCGTCATCGGTGTTGGTTCTGACAACCAATGGCAAAGTTTGGTTGCTGCACTTGAAATAGAGAATAGAGACTCTTGGTCTACAAATGAAGGCCGTGTTAAAGGCAGAGAGGATGTAGAAGCAGTTGTATCTAATGCTGTCTCTAAATACGAGAGAAAGGAACTGGAGGAGAAATTATCCGGTATCCCTTGCGCACCAGTAAACACGGTTCTCGAAGCACTTTATGATCCACAAAGTGTTGCCCGCAACGCGGTTACACAACACAAAGGTGTTGATGTTCTAGCAAGCCCATTACGATTCATGAGNCCTTCAAAACGAGAAGAGTGAACGTTGTCCACCTTCGCGAATTAGGCCCACATCGCGTAATTTGTCTAATTCATTATCCATTCTACGCTGGCTAAATTGACGCTCAACTTGCAAGAATTGTACCAAACCTTTGACGTCAATTTGTCCGAGTTGAAGATCTTCGTCTGCAACATCTACAGCGGGGTGATTAAGAAAAATCTCTCTAATTTCATCCAGCCGTTCAGGAACTTGTTTGTCTTTCTCTTGGCAAATGGCCTCGATTGAACCATACTGCTTGATTAGTTTAATTCCAGTTTTTGGTCCAATGCCCTTAATACCAGGATGAAAATCTGTTCCAATCATTATTGCTAAATCGATTAATTGCTCACGGTTTAACCCATGTGTCTCGAGCATCTGGTTCAAATCGATTGTTTGGGCGCGAACAACACGACCATGCTGTTTAGAGCCATCGCTCATCAAGTTGCGAACTAGATGAGGTGTTCCGTAAAGCAATGCATCCCAATCTTGGGTCGCAACGATGTCTAACTGGCCCTTTGCAGCCATGACTGCAGCCTGTCCTTCACCTTCTGCCTTTGCAACAACCCAAGGAACTCCAAGTAAATCTAGCAGATGCTTAGTTTCATCAACCATCTCTTGGGAATAGTGCATTATTCTTGGCGCCATTTTTTGTGCCAATGCAAAGTCTCCGGCCTCCAAGGCTTCTTTATGAATTCGCTCAGATTCTTCTCTTCTAGCCCTTCGAATCGCGATTTCATCGGCCTTCAATTCCGGTGCTTTACCATCAAAAATGAATACTGGTTTGATACCTTTTGAAAGTAAAGTGGTGGTTCTATTGAGAAAGCCCATCAAGTGAGAAACAACTTTACCATTCTGTGCTTTAAGTGGTCCGCCATCACCTTGAGGTGATCTATCCCTAATAGTGGTTAGAAATTGAAATGCTGTAAGAAATGCGTCAACCCCCACTCTCTTACCTGATAGACTATCTAATTCAATATTCTCAGGTGATGCCAAGTCACGTAAATTGCAGCCCATGATACACACTATAGTCGATAGTATGTGTATATTCGCATTGGGAAAAATCCGAATTTGTCAAGAGGGAGAATTCGGAGCATGGCTCATGGCGGGCAGCATTGTTTGTTTACGAGGTTGGCATCCCGCCCTTGCTAAAGCTGAATTAGAATCATTATTTCCTAATAACAAATTAGTCCAATTGGAATCACCACGACTTGTGATGTTAAAAGGTGAAATAAATCTAGAGCAGGCTAGAATAAATGTTAATTCGAGTAGTGGAATTCAAGCAATACTAACCGATTGTATAATCATGGATTGGGATGGTAATAATAATACCAAGAGAAAGTTCATCACAAATATAGGAAAGACAATTGAGAAATCCGACAAAAGTGGAAGTATAGGGGTTTTTTCTTGGCGCCAAGAAGGGCGAATACAAGGACTGAGTGGTAGTGAATTGGCAAATTCTGTTGGAGCAATTACTACTGATTTGGGTTATTCTGTAAATTTGGATAATCCNGACCATAAAGTTGGGATTATGCTTGATGGTTTTTCTAAAAAAGTCATTTGTGGATGGATGCTTGATGCAAATATGGATTCCAGTGGCATGAGCAGTAGAAGGGCTACTGAAAGGCCTTTTTTCAAACCGATNAGTCTAGACCCTAAACTAGCGAGATTGGCAGTAAATCTGGCAGGTGGGCCGATTGATGAGAGAATAATTCTCGATCCAATGACTGGAACTGGCGGATTTGCTATCGAGGCAGCAACAATGGGCAGAAATATTATTGCAGTAGATATGGACATGGAAATGGTTGAAGGTACGCAAAAAAACCTCCAATGGGCGATAGAAATTCCGAAATCAACAATTCAAGTAATTCAAGGAGATGCAACCAGACTTTCTCAATTTATTCCCGAACAATTCGATAAAGAAGTTTCAGGGGTTGTTTTAGATCCACCTTATGGAAGAAATTCTCATGGAACCACATCTCATTATAATTTACTAGAAAGTACACTACTGAGCGTACATGAAATTTGTACTAGAGATGCAAACCTTGTTTTAATTTTACCAATTAAGCCAATAAAAATTGATATTAACAACCAACTAAAAGATGATTCTTCAATCAAATTATTACATGGTGAATGGAATGATTTTAAGACAATGCTAACAACAAGCGGGTGGAATGTCAAAGGTAAGTGGGGTGAACATGTTCACTCTAGCCTAAGCCGACTTATTCTCCACGCAACAATCTCTCCTCAAGATTAAGTAAAGTCATCGCATCTTCTTCGGTTGGCTCGGGAAATTTCTGCTTGTGGACGCAACCTTGGTCGATGATTACATTGTCTGATGAATCTAGCACATAGGGATATTTCGAGCACCCCTTTGGCCTAATATCATAAACTGAACAAATACCTTCAGCATCATAATTAGGCGAATCAGTCAATAAAAAAACACAGGCTTTGGTTTTTTCATTNTTCAATAATGTCAATACTCCATTATTAGACCAAGTAAATTGTTCTAACTTCATACCAGTTCTTCTTGCAAGTCTTGAAGCTTCTGATTTAGTTAATGGCATTGTTGTTTCTCTACAACATGCAGAGCAACTCATTTGAACACATGGTAATGAGCGACCCATGAACCTCCTGNAAGGTATTACTTATTCAATAAAATGGTATAATGAAAAATAATGTATCGATTTGTTAATTCATCCAACTTATTCAAGAGGGGTCGGCTTGTGGGTTGAACACGGGCGATTAGGGTAGTCTGGATATCCTTCCGGCCTTCGGAGCCGGAGACGTGGGTTCGAATCCTGCATCGCCCGCCAAACTTTCTTTTTTCAGATGAAATTGNATTATAATAGGATATTAACTAAACCACGAATGCTTACCCCAATTATTTCTAGGTACTGATTTGCCCGTACTTGAATAGTAAGAAAATCCATTTAGAACTGATTTTAGATAATTTCTAAGTTTCGGTCGTATGTAAAAAATGAATGGTAAGAATGATAAAATTTTATTCATTTTTACGAGTAAATATGGATAAACGGTTATCGTTAAACTCGATTTGTTTTCACCCAACTCCACAATCTCCCAAACAACATATGACTGAGGNCCTTTTTCCCGTCCAATAATTAGGTCATAACCTTCGCCTTCTTTCCAACTCAAAAATTGCCTTACATACGTCATTCCATTTAGGTAAATTAATTTATCAACATGGGAATTTTCATCCCATGAAATTACTTCATTTTCTAAACAATATGGATGACTTTGATTTAGATTACCCCCTTCACTGATAAGTTGCCAAAGTTGGTCTTTACCAAACGGGTATTCTAAGGTAAAAGCAACCTTTCGTCGCTGTAAATAATTAGAAATTTGATCATCCATACTTCTGCCACTCTGTTCCAGTCCACCACATGGTGCTACCATCNTCCATTTTTCTCCAAGTGTAACCAGACTCATCTGTCCATTGTTGCAGAACTACTGGCTCTGAAACTACTGGTTGAGGAATTACTTCTACAGTTTCAGTAACTGCTGGTTGTTGAACTGCTTGAGTAGTTATTGGTTGCTNGGTCACTGGTTGACTTGNTTGGCTGATATAGGCAGATTGGTCTACTGATTCAAGTTGGTTCATCAATCCTTGAGAACTGAAATCCTTTGATGCAGAGATAGCTGAATTTCTATTCCTCATGAAAAGTACAGTTCCGGCTCCACCAGCTAAAACTATGACGACACCAATAATTATCCAAAGTAAATTGCTTGAATCATCATCTGTTGAACTCTCAGAATCGTCTGTAGAACTTTCAGAATCATCTGTAGAATCTACTGGCGGCATCAAAACTTTATCGATGACATGTATTACTCCATTGCTGGTTACAACATCTGCCAGTGTTACATTAGCGCCATTTATCATTACACCAGAAGTTGTTGAGAATGTCACATTGTCTCCATTAACCATGGTTTGCTCCAATCCATCAGTTATTGCTGAAGAATTTACATTCGCAGCTAAAACATGGTAAAGTAGAATTTCTGATAGTTGGCTTTGATTCACTGCTGAAAGATTAATTCCAGCATCAGCGAATGCTTGATCTGTTGGTGCAAAGACAGTGAATGGTCCTTCACCTTGTAGGGTTTCAAGAAGTCCTGCTTGGATTACTGCTGTAACTAGTGTGTTGTGAATACCAGTACACTGTGCAGTTCTTGGAATATCGTTAGGAGTTGCAGTTGGCATAAGCACCTTATCGATTACATGGATTACTCCGTTACTACTAGTAACATCAGCAGTAGTCACATTTGCGTCATTGACCATTACTCCACCATCAACTGTGAATGCAAGGGGATTTCCATTAATCGAATCTGCTGACATACAATCAGTGACGGCTGAGGAAAGAACCTCTCCAGATACAACGTGGTAGAGTAAAATTTCAGATAACGCATCAATCTCTTCTTGTGTATTAAAATCCGCTGGATCAATTCCAGCATCAGCAAATGCAGTATCAGTTGGTGCAAACACTGTAAAAGGACCTGTTCCACTTAGAGTGGTGACCAAATCTGCTTTCACCAGCAGGTCAACCAATGTATCATGAACACCGGTGTTTTGGGCGTTAGTAGGTATATCATCGGAAGGCCCAGCACTGGCATTAATCGGCAGACTGGAAGCCATAAGTAGTATCATCATCAAGCACACAACATTCTTTCGCATAATCTTAAGAAAAAAATGTCGAGGTTATAATAGAATGTTTTTCACTACACTTATTTAAACCCAAGCAAAAGGTTATGTAATAATTACACTTAAATCAATTTATGAAGCGTTTGAATGCTGTATTATTTGCTTTTATGATGGCCACCTTATCTCTTGCTGGATGTTTTGGAGGCGATGATAGTGATGACTCCGACGAAGGCCCTGTCGAAACACTAGATGATTGGACAGTATATATGGTTGATTCTGGAGATGATTTACCTAACTGTAACTCTGATACATTAGGCAGGTTATATTACGTGGCTAATGTTGAAACCTTCGAAGTTTGTCTAACCACTGGTTGGTCATTCATTGATATCAAAGGCGCTGATGGTGCTCAAGGACCAGCTGGCAATCAAGGACCACAAGGTGAGCCTGGAGCTGATGGTACTCAAGGACCAGCCGGAGAAACCGGGCCACAAGGAGCGCCTGGCATGGACGGTCAAGCAGCAAATGAGACAATGATGTATGA
>PBWC01000002.1 GCA_002729095.1 Methanobacteriota archaeon | reverse complement strand
TAAACATTCAGCAGTCGGCAGGAAGTGCGAAGTGATGCTTGAAGATGGCGATATGTACATCATGGAAGAAAAGGCAGTAGGCACTGATTGGCGGCGCAGTAGCATATTTACTTTAAGGCACGCGGCTGGTGCTGAAAAGTATTTGCAAGAGCGGCGCAAAGAAGGTTCTGATGATGTTGCGTGGATTGGGCTGAAAAAGATGTTTGATGCAGATGAGACGGAAAATTAAAAAAAAAGGGGGCATAGATGGATGTGTTTGTGCAGTCGGCCTTCGGGCATGGCAACCCTTTTTTTTTCTGGGAAAATTGAAGGGGATTTTTGGTTTCGCGAATAGTTCCGTTGAGCTCTCGTGAATAGTTCCGTTGGGCTCTGGGAAAATTGAAGGGGATTTTTGGTTTTGAGGGGAAGGTGTTGTGCTCATGGATAAGACGATAGTTAACCGATTTTATTCACCGACCACAGCGCCTGCGAAGATGACCTTTCAGATCGATTTTTCGCTCCCCACCCCCTCTATTCGGGGGGACGGTCTTCGGGTGCCCATGCATCTGGAGGCTTACATTCCAGCCGAGTGCGCCCTTGAGCGCTTCTTGTGCTGGCTCCGACTCAAGAACTTGAGGGAGGAGAGCTACCAGGTTCAGGGTGTGTACTGGCTTCTGCAGAAGGAGCTGGCTACCACACCCTGGCGTGGTGTCAAGGGCGGCTTGCTTGCCGACGAGATGGGACTTGGAAAGACTATTCAGATTGTAGGAGCAATGATGGTCAACCAACTCCCTCGAACACTCGTCGTCTTGCCACTCGCCCTCATTGACCAGTGGCGCACCATCATCCACAACATCACGGGCATTTCCCCCTTGGTGTTTCACGGTCCTGGTCGTCACAAGCTCTCCCTCGCAGACCTCAAGTCCCACAAAATCATCCTCACAACCTACGGGCACATTGCCCTCAGTGAGGGTGACCCTGTCACACCGCTTCACCTCATCCGCTTCAACCGTCTTGTCTTTGATGAGGCGCATCATCTCCGAAACTCGGAGACGAAGAAGCATCAGGGGGCTAGGGCGCTGAAGGCAGACACCACCTGGCTACTTACTGGAACACCCGTGCAGAACCATCTGTCCGACTTCCACAACTTGGCCAGGATTCTGGGCTTTCCCAGGGAGTTTTCGCGAGAGAATGCCGCGAAGATTGCACAGAGCTGCATGCTCCGTCGCACCAAGGAATCTGTCTCACTGGACTTGAAGCCGGTTGAGGAGACTCTTTGCGTGATTCCCTGGAGCAAGCCTGAGGAGAAGATGCTCGCCGAAGACATCCATCGTGCCTTCCATTTCAGCACCAAATCTCTCCAACGACCCGCCCACACCAACACACCCGAACTCCGGAAAAATGTGCTCACTGCACTTCTCCGGGCTCGTCAGTCTTGCATTCTCCCGCCTCTCATGAAGAAGGTGATTGAGAGTGTGCCTGATGTGGGGTGTGAATCGGACTACAATCTTCGCGCCGGCCTCGAAGCCACCAGCAAGATTCGTGGGGTGTGTGACAAGATTCTTGAGCGCCGAGACAATCAGCGTTCCAAGCTCGTCTTCACTCATTTTCGGGGAGAGATTGATGCCATCGCATCGCTCTTGACCGAAGCCCATCTCAACGTCGGCATTTACGACGGGCGGACGGGTCCCAGAGAACGCAAGGCACTCTTGTCTGACACAACTCTCGACGTTCTAGTCATTCAACTCATGGCTGGATGCGAGGGACTCAACCTTCAGCACTTCAAGGAAATCTACTTCGTCAGTGCTGGCTGGAATCCTGCCGTGGAGGACCAGGCGATTGCCCGCTGTCATCGCATGGGACAAGACGAACCCGTTTCTGTCTTTCGGTTCGAGATGGAGCCCCTTACTGGTGGGGCGCTAACTCTTGACCGATACTGTGGCTGGACGCAGCAACTGAAGAGAGAAAAGGCCAAGGAGTTGGTCTAGGGAACCACAACCAAAAAAAAGAAGGGAGAGTGTCATCATGCACTCAGTCGGCGTAAAGCATGGCGACCCTTTTTTTTTGCCTTTTCTAGTAGAAATATATATTTTGGAGAGATTATCCTGTAATTTGAGAAAATTGAAGAGGCTTTTTGCTAGTAGTCTAACACTGACTAGAAACATGAATTCTTCTAACTCACCACGAAAACCCAAGAATGCCTTCTTCCTCTTTGCTGAAGACTGCAAGAGGATGCCTAATATGAATCGCATGGCTCATGAGTCTCATAGTGAGTTTGCGAAAGAGACCAACAGACTTTGGAAAATCTTGCCTAATAGTACCAAGCTCTTTTATTACAACAAGGCGGCCGATGACTTGGCGAACTACAAGAAAGTTATGGCTGCCGAGGCGACAAAGAGCTCGGCCATCCGATTGATTCAACACGGCCACATCACACAAGCACAGTATAATGCATGGGTAAATACTACTTCTATCGTGAACAGCTCCACTATGCACCGGTGAATCTGTCAAAAAAAAAGGGGAGTGTCATCATGTACTCAGTCGGCGTAAAGCATGGCGACCCTTTTTTTTTGAGAGATTATAAGGAATATTCACAGTATTATCGCTAACTCAGAAATCGGGCATAAACCAGAAATAGGGCATAAACTAGAAATCATACATTATTGAATCTATCAGGATGATCTTTTACTTCTGCTAGCCGTTCTTGAGTGATGATGCGATATTGNCANCCACATCTNGGNGTTGTCTGGTATAGTTCCTGCCATTCTCTCCATTCTCTTGGGCGAACATGAAGTCTATTGCAGAAATAACANCNNTAACATATCATAGTACTACGNCANTCCTCNCANTCATTCACTTTNCCACAATTACACCAGCAATCTTGTTGTTCATATGGAGAGAATTCTGNAGGAATATCTGTTGNCTGATAGTCTTCTATCTTTTTTGAACCATTATAGAGGGTATTATAGTATTCTTTTGCCTGNTTGGCTANATTATANCGCGATTCNCCNGTNGACCCCACCAANTTATCNACNTTTATAAGCGACTTTCTCTCCACACAAAACCAAAACCTCGCATTCAATTCTTCCATCACTATATCTTTAAAGTAGAAGGTCTGTTCCATCACTCTCTCCTTCANCTTGTCTTTTTCGGATAGTATTTCACTTTTNANNTTNANNTGGAAGGGNGATAGNTTGAAGCTCCANTCATTCCACGTGGAGATTACATAAGGAGAGTGGGCTTTAATTGTGCTAAAAGGTAGGGGCACATTTTCGTTTGAGGTAAACGTCGGCACTTTCATCATCTTTGCCCATCTCTCAATCTTTTTATAGGTAAGAGTGTATTTATAAGTATATTTAGTGGTTGTTTCAGAGTTTAGTTGGAGAGCGCCGATACCGCTTATTACGTTGATGTTTGAGCCCTTTTGATTGTCAGGAATAAACTTTTTGAGANCTNCTGCCGAATANTCATTACGATCATCTAGAATGGTTGTAAGTCCTGAACACAACCAGTATGGGCGGCTACCTACCTCGCTCCAATTTGCTAGAATGTTTAGCATCATCTTTTTTCTCGCTGGTTCGTAGACACGGTCTTTGATTGGGCGAGCTTTCGGGCTAAAATAGCGAGGATAGTATTCTTTTTTGCCGTTGTTTAATCGCCAATNAAATTCTGCTTGGAGAATCCAGTTGGTTTGGAGATAGATATTTTGGTANTTCCATCTTTTCATAAATTTTTTTGTAAATGATTCTTTTGAGAGATTTGAAGTAAAAGTCCACATAAACCCTTCACCATGCTTTNCCACCTTTTCATCATAGCTGTTTAGATCATATGTTTGATAGACATTCTTCACATAATAATACAAGTCTCGTTCATTTCTCTCTTTTTGCAACGTTGCCTCCGACTTTCCATCACGACGCTTTTCACTTGTGGGTGCCGGTTCCAAATCTATATCATCTGCCGGAAGTTCTATGGTNGCTTCTACNTCTTCTTCCCAGCGAGGATTTATCCATCTTGGCTCNTCCTCTACACTTTCNGCATACCANGTATGTCCTACCTCATATGCATCTGTAAAATGNAGCTTTATNTGTCTCTTTGATTGTAATATNGNNCNNACTNNACNCATCGTATAACTCCANTGTTTAAAATAAATNTTCACACTTGTACCCTCNAATTCTATTTGACGGATNGNACCCATCTCTAGNTTNTTNATTATTATTTCTATCTCTCGCTTTGACATCTCACTATTTATTGAATTTATTTGGAGAGATGGGCGGCTATTACATTTATTGCAACTGCAACTTACACTATAAGATTCTTCCGGTGATGCAATGCATCTCCTTGTACTCAGCGTTGGACGCATGGTTCTATTACTTTTTAACAAAAAACTTAATTCAATTATTTAAAAAATTGAATTAAGGCTATCTAAATATATTTATGTAATGGTCTATCAACACGAACTTAACGAAATGCTCTATAAATATTTTAATGAAACTAATCAAACNATGAGAGAATTTGCTGAAGAAAATACCCAGCTCATTGCCGCTCTCTCACAGGAACAAGACAAAAATAAACNACTCAAAGAAGAAAATAAACAACTCATCTACACTCTCTCACAAGAAGTAGATTCCAATAAGTTATTAAATCTTGAAAATGGACATTACTATTCGGCTATTACTAATAGTGAAGAATATTCTCTCGGTAAAAAAGAATCCGATTATTGGAAACAAAAATATCACGAGCTTGAAACACAGATTCAGGAGAAATTTGATAAAAAATGGAAGGCTAAACAACAACTTCTTGAAAAACAATTTCAGGAGAGATTGGCCACCATCCAGAGTAATCATAAAGAAGAAACTGACTATCTTATTCATTCACATGATATGGATATGGAAGATTTGCAAGACGCTTATGAAGCAGTCTGTTTAAAAAATGAACAATTAAAATCTCATGAACAGTCTCCCTCCTATAAGGAACTTAATGGATACTACACTAGTCTTATTAAAGATTACGCAACTTTACAAAAGGGCATTAATGAACGAGATACTCAAATTGAACTACTTAATAAAAAGAGAGATAACCTTAAACTAACTCACACTAATAAATATGAGGAATTAAAGGAGGCACACGCCAATATTCTTGAAGATAAGACACGATTACAGAAGGCTGTCCGAGAACGCAATAGTAAAATTCATATTCTTGAAGATAAACTACGATTAATGAAAGCGGTTAGCGAACAAAATTCTAAACTAGCGCAAAAAGACACCACTACAATTGAAGTTACTAAAAAACAGAGAGATGACCTTCAAAAAAAATATAGCGACCTCTACTATTACACACACAACTTTGTTGAGTCTATCTCTCTAGAATTCTCTTTAAACAAAAGATATAAAACCGAGTGGAATCAACGATATGTCAATACAGACTTCCTAAAAACCTTTATGGAGTATTGCACATCTGCTATTAATAATCACCAAAATACAATTCATATTATTGAAAAAGAGAGAGATATCTACAAAACTGACTTTCATCTCTTTCTCACCGATGTTATTGACCGTCTTACTTCGCCTACCGATGCTTTGCGGCAGTTAACATTTGAATCACGGGATGATGTCCTAGAAGCATGTAAAACCTGTTCTGGCTTATTAAATGTTTGGGACTACCAACGCGTTCAAACTCACTCATCTGATGAGATTCATCTAGACCATCTTTCTGAAATTAGTGAACATTCTGAGACACCATCTCAAACCAGCGAAACTGACTATAC
>PBWC01000038.1 GCA_002729095.1 Methanobacteriota archaeon | reverse complement strand
AAGAATATTTGTCACCGATAAGACTGGTAATGCTACAGGCCTACCGCCGCTTGATATGACTTTTCAATTCAGCGATGTTGGCGAAACTGGAAAAGAACCTAGTATTGGAGTTACCTCTAGTGGATGTATATTCTTCATTGCAATGGAGAAAGTAATGCGTTCGTGTGATGCTGGTGAGGCTTGGGTTGAAACCCAAGACCCTGTCCAATGTTCACCTACAACTAGTGACCCTTATGGATGGGTCGACCCAATTACTGATAGAATATTCAATGTGCAAATGATTGGTCTAGAAACCTCATGGATTTGCTGGAGTGATGATGATGGTGAATCTTGGTTAGGCAATCCCCACGATTCAGGAACTACTCCAATCAATGACCACATCAANTTNGCNAGTGGACCTTGGACTAGTTCTGGGTATGGTTTAATGGGCCAGGTCACAGGAAGTACAATCTATGAAACTGCAGTCTACTATTGCTATAATAAACTCGCTGGAATCTTCTGTTTCACAAGTTTCGATGGCGGAGCTACCTTCGAGACGGGAGGACAAATTATCGGACTAGCAACAACAAATGGTGGATTACATGGTGCAATTTCTACCGCTCCCGATGGAACTGTGTACGTCACTCCAAGAGTTGCGACACCAACGGTAATTGTCTCAAAGGACAATGGTTTTAGTTGGTTTGAAAGATCGATGGGCGAAGATGTCGGGACACCAAACCCAAGAAAGAACTCCGAAGTTTCAACAGATACTGCATCAAATGCATATCATATTTGGACCGGTGCGGATGAAGGAGTATACATGTCTCGCTCGACCGATTCAGGAGAAACTTGGGAACAAGAAAGTATCAGAATTTCTCCATCTCAAGTTATCTCATCAGTATTTCCACAAACTGATGCAGGCGACCCTGGAAGAATTGCTGTTACCTATCTTGGAAGTGAAGACTCCGAAATGATAGGTCAACCTGACATCGATGGAAATGATTGGAATGGTAATGCTCACTATGCTCCAAATAATGCTACCTATCATCTCTACATCACCTACAGCCTAAATGCATTGGATGAAAATCCGATTTTCCATACACAAAGAGTAACTGACGACCCAGTACAGGTTGGTTCAATATGTCTAAACTCTGGAGATTGCCGAGATATAGGAGGTTCAAATCGAAACCTTCTGGACTTTAATGACTTACACATTGACAGAGAAGGGCGAGTATATGTCGCCTTTGCCGACGGATGTACTGGCAGTTGTGCAACGGGCAACAACTCGACTGCATCAGACTCAAGAGACGGTCGCGGTTCTGTCTATTACCTTGCAAATGGTCCAAGCCTACTCGAGGCATTTGACCAGATGTCGCCACTTTTAGCAACGACTGGTAATGCTGAAGTGCATAAACCCTGTCAAGCAGATGTCTGTCGAAATGGTGAAAATCGCGACGAGGATTCTAATGAATTAGAAAATTAGATGGTTGAAATCATGCAAAGCCAGATGCCTGATGATTCATTAATGCCTCAAGTGGTGATTCTCGCCGGCGGACTAGGTACTAGGTTAGGGGAAATGACTGAAAAAATTCCAAAATCTCTGATTGAAGTATCTGGAAAGCCTATCATTTCCCACATCTTAGATTGGGTTAAACAGCAAGGCTGCGATAAAGTTCTGATTTTAACTGGACATTTGGGTGAAATGTTTGAGCACTTCGAATATGAAGGATTGTCAATCGATTTTCTCCAGGAACCTGAACAAATGGGAACTGGTGGCGCTTTATCAAATGCTATCGGATTATTAGACGATGAATTCATTTTACTATGGGGCGATGACTTGCACCCTATCGATTACAGTCAATTACTACAAACACACAGACATGGAAGTTTGCTAACAATGACTGTAACCCAAGAGCATGAAATAATGAATCTATTGCACCGAGATGGATATGTAGTCGATTATGATAAAACTACTAAAAATAACAACTTCAATGGGTATGAGGCAGGAACAAGTATTGTTTCAAAGGAAGTAGTTGAGAAGTTTATGAAAAATTGTAAATGGAGTTGGGAGCAAACTGTATATCCGGCGATGTCAGGTAAAATTCGTGCTCATATTGACAATACTAAATTCTGGGATATGGGGACTCCTGAGCGTCTAAAAAAATTAGAGGATTTCCTCGATAGTCGGTCCATTTGAACTGTTCACTAAAGGCAAATCTGGTAGTACTAACTCGGTTTCCACTAAAACTAGAATCATACCTCCAAAGCCTCCTCCCATCATTCTAGCCCCAAGTACTCCTTCGGTATTTTGTAACTGTTCAACCAAAGTATCGACTTCCTGTGTACTAACCCCAATCATAGTCAAATATTCATGGGATTGATTGAGAAGTTTACCTAATTCAATTGCAGAAGCAGTCAATGATTTCTTCACTCTTTCATTCTCTTGTTGAACGAGAATTTCTTGAGGGGTTTGATCNTATTCTGTTTCAGATAATTTCCTATTTATTCCAGAATCAACTAACTTGAACTTCCAATCTTTTGGTATTGGGATTGACTGTACTGATAATTGTGAGAAATCAATCATACTTGCATGGTTCACCTCACCGAACATCATAGCCATTTGGTCCAGTAATCCACATGGAGTTCCAAGAATTTCATTTTCAATTCTTTGAGCTTCTTGACAGGCTTTGAGACGATCTACCGAGTCATTAACCGCTAGAACAATTGCTAAGCAAAGTGCTGCTGAAGAAGACATTCCTTTACCAATTGGAATATCGCTTTGGATTTTTATTTCTGCAGGCCAGCCACCGGCACAACGCCATAAGTCGATTACTGTCTGGTCTCCAAGGTAATCAAACTCGGTTCTTTTCGCGGTTAACTCCAAGTAATAATCAGCGGCAAAAGGAAGTGCTAAACCACCGGCATAATCGGTATGTTCGCCGATAATGTTGACCCTTGCAGGCACTCTAACTCGGCGAAGCATAATTAAACCAAAAAGCGGCCATATATTGTTTAGACGATTGTAAACAATTACTCAATATCATCTAGTTCTAAGAATGGAACAATAACGTAATCATAAACTATTAATTCAACCTTGTAAGAAACTTCTTCGCCATTATCTTCTCTCTGACACGTGGGTCCAGGAGCATTTCCTGCTTCAGCATCTACGGTAATATCCAAGGAATATGCGCCAAGTCCTGCTCCATTAGAATCGATTTGTTCTACAATTTCAGATATCGATGATAGTACTACTTCACCAACCATTGAATCATTATACCAAATAGATTCAAATGTATGTGAGGCTGGAGAATCAGCATTATTGCCACTAGCAGACGCATTGTGCGGGCCGTGGATAACAGTACCACTAATTGTATCAGCAGCAGGTTGGCCACCCAACGGACCTGCACATTGAGGCCCACTAGGGTTAGTTTCGTCTTCACCATAAGAAAGAGTAACTAGAACGCCGACGATGTTCATGTCGCTAGCACCATCGACTGAGTCTGTACTAAGGTCATCAATTGTCCAAGTTTCTCCACTAGCGACATACTCCATGCCACTATCTAATTCGACAAGTCTTGTGTCGCCACCGACTTCATACAAACCTGTTACACCTGACGAAGTGCCAAGTGCGCCATTCGATACAGCGTTAAAGTAATACGGGAAGGCAACTAAGAAAAACACTATGCAAGCAACTAGAATCTGCTTATCTGTGTCCCTTTTGAACTCTTCAATCGTCCACATGTCAACTTCCTCCTGTGTCAGCCCTAGTAGTACTTAGTGTGTATCATTTACGGTTCAATGTTTATTTCTTTTTTTCTTTTTCTGGTTTATCATCGGTAGAATCTGAAGTCAACTCAACATCATCATCTTTTTTCCTCAAATTGTAAAGCATCGCAAACAACCAGAGGCAGATAATCAAGAAAACAGGACATAACCAATATGCGATATTACTAGGTTCTTCCTCTGGAACTGGTTCAAGTGCAGTTGGTATTTCAGCAGAGGAATTATTTGAATTATTCATCGGNACAATGGTTGGTTCAACATATTGTTCTAAAATTTCAATCATCAAGAAGAAGGTTGCCGGAACCATTTCTCCAGATACTGTAACCGTGTAGGTTGTAAGTGGTTGTGATTGTGTTGGTATACCGGAAATTGCACCATCAACAAATGATAGTCCTTCTGGCAAGTCTGGGGTTATCGACCATTGCGGTTCATCATCTTCATCGAAGTAGTATATAGGCTCAAGAACAGGCATGTTTTCACTGACATTCAAAACAAGTAAGGTTACAGGGTAACGAGCAACATAGAATGGTTGATCTATTGTTAGTTCAATTGTAGCAGAAGATGTTCCTCCGGAATTATTTGCCCAAATTGTGAAAGTTGTTGTGGTTAAATTACTTTGAGGAGTTCCAGTAAATACTCCATTTCTAAACGTGATTCCTTCAGGTAATTCAGGTTCAAACTCCCACGTTTCAGGGTTTCCACCTAAAATATAAGGACTGACGAATAAGGAGTCTTGGCCATTAATTAGGGTAAATATTGACTCCTTATACGATATGTTGGCTGCTGGTTCAAGTACGCGAATATTGATTATTAAAGTGTCAGAGCCGCCTGAATTATTTGCATAAATTGAATATGCTGCAACCGAGGAATTAACTGTTGGAATACCAGTAATTATTCCATTTTCAAAGACAAGCCCTGCAGGCAATTCTGGGTCTATCTCCCATGTTGCTACCATGCCGCCTGTATTATTCAGTGTCAAGTTCATCTCATCTTCTCCACGAACTAATTCAAAGTAATTTGATTCACTTGATAGAATTGCAACCGGCTCAAGGATGGTTATGTTAAGCAGGAAGTAGTCACTGCCACCATTGTTAATTGCTGTGATATTATATTGTACAATGGTCGAGTTAACAGTTGGTGTACCAAAGATTGTGCCATTGGTGAAGTTGAGACCGTCGGGTAATTCTGGGGTTACTGTGAATGAAGCANCTGCACCACCGCCGAAGATTGCCTGTAGAGCTGAAGGCATTGCTTCACCTCTGGTCAACACCAGATAATCGGTCTGGTAAGTGATCGTTGGTGCAGGCTCTAGGATAGTAATACTCAATCCGACAACTGATGAGCCACCACTGTTGTTACCATAGATTAGGTAATTCGCAATCGTCATGTTAACTGTCGGTGTACCAGAAATGGTACCATTATCGAAGACTAGCCCGTCCGGTAGGTCTGGATAGATACTCCAATTCTCAATTGCGCCACCGTCAACATCCGGTATTGCAGGATCCATCGCTTCACCTCTAGTCAACACTAGGTTAGTTGGGTCATAGACGATATTAGCACTTGGCTCAAGGATGGTCATGTTTAGGCTGACATTGGTTGAGCCACCGGTGTTGTTTGCCCAAACAGTGTACATAGTTCTAGTTGAGTTGACTATTGGGGTGCCTGAAATAATACCGTCGGTGAAGTCGATACCATCTGGCAAGTCTGGGTAAATTTCCCAAGTTTCGGCTACGCCCCCGCTTAACTGCGGCATTAATGGAGTCATCGTGACGTTGCGAACTAGAATTAGTTCATAGTCGAGATAAGTTAGTTCAACCACTGGCTCAACCACAGTGAGGTAAATGTTGGTAGATGCAGAACCGCCACTGTTGTTAGCCCACACGGTGTAGTTGGTTCTGGTTGAGTTGACCGTTGCAGTACCTGAAATCACACCATCAACAAAGGTTAGCCCTAATGGTAAGTCTGGATATATTTCCCATGTCTCAACCATTCCACCAGTCACTTGTGGGAACCANGGNGTCATCGAAACTGTTCTTGTCTCNTTACGCTCGTCGGGCACATAAACTATCGAAGAGACNGGNTCNTTGATNGTNATACTGATNANNGCNGTTACNGAACCACCACTATTGTTAGCATAAACNGTGTAATTGACTTCNGTCGAGTTAACCGTTGGAGTTCCACTAATCGTTCCATTNTCGAATAANAGGCCNGTNGGNAGGTCTGGATANATACTCCAATTCTCTATTGCACCACCANTGTAATTTGGNGANATTGNNGAGATTCCAAGGCCACGGGTAAAGTTGTAGTATGCTGGCATGTAAGCGAAAGAACCGGTTGGCTCAACGATTGTAATGTTGAA
>PBWC01000037.1 GCA_002729095.1 Methanobacteriota archaeon | reverse complement strand
TGATTTAAGGCTTTCAGTTAGTTCTGTTGAAAGTTTCTCAACATCAATAACTAACCCGCCCATACAATCCTCTAAAGTTTCGAGTTTATCAATCTTACAAGTCATATTTACACCTCAATTTCTATTGGCTGTAGTTGATTTTGCTTTAATACCAAATTAGTATTAGGCCTAAATCTCTCATAGTCAATCTGAACGTGCTTGGAAATCTCAAGTAATTGTTCAATACTCTTAGGATGATTCGATTCTGTCTTCTTTAGTGCCTCGGAAATTCTAAACATCTCTAGCCACTCAGAATAAGAAAAAGTGTCTGACTGGATGACTGTAGGCATACTCTCATTTGACTCAATCAAATTCCATTCATCCTTTCTCTGTTCAATATCTGTTCCTCGCAACAACATCAATGGAAACGCCTTAATCACTGGTATTGACTTGTCAAGGCACCATTCAACTGTCTCGATAAAAGACGCTAGTGTCTGGTTTGGAAGTCCAAAAATTATTGAAACCTCGTGATATAGTTCCTCTTGCTTTAGTTTGTCAAAGACCTCATTGACCCTGCGCATATTGTTTGTACGACCAACTGCTCGCCCCTCATTCTTATGAATTGTTTGAAGACCGAACTCTAGTTTTACATCGAGTTCCGCTGCGGTTTCAAGAAATTCATCACTACACATTTCTGCTCGACACTGCAATGAAATATTACCCTTGAATTGATTCTCAATAAATCTCTTCAAGATAGGAATCGACTTAGAACCTGCATTGAAAATCGGGTCTAGAATAGCAATCTCCTTTACATCAGAGTTGCAGAACAGATCAATCTCCTTGAAGACTCTAGTTCCATCGAATTCTGTCTTCTTGAGTCGCTTACCAGCCTCCTTATGTTGACAAAAGCCACAGCGGAAGGGGCATCCTCTTTGAGTTTCCCAGCGGATGAACTTTTGTTCTTCTAATGAAATAACTCCGTTCAACCATGGTGAAGGAAGGATTTCTAGGTCGACAGAAGTTTGTTGGCACAAATCTAGTTCTCCAGCATAATGAACACCTGGGATTGGTATTTTCTTATTTTGCAAGATACTAAGCAGAGCAAGTTCTCCATATCCGCGAACAAAAATATCTGCATCTGGATAAATAGTTTCTAGGCCTGGTCCGCTGTACGTTATTTGGGGCCCTCCTAGAATTATACGCCCTGTAAAACCAATATTTCTAATCGCATCCAACAAATTCTGTATTATGTCTTCAGCCCAAACATAAACTCCTATTGCTATATCGACATCCAAATATTCCTCAGAAATGTGATTGATTTCAGTGATTATTTGCTCGGTCAAGGATTCATTGGCTTCATTGACAGGATATATCAGTGAAGAATAAGAAATGTTTGAACTACACTCTAGCGTACTGATCAAAGATGCATGGCCAAGTGGAACGCGTGGGTCCTTGTCCCGACCCCAAGGGAATTCCATTATTATCACATGCTTACTCATAATTATCAACTCTCAGTACGGCCATGCTCGATAATAAGCACCTGGCATCATTCCAGAATTGTCTTGGCAAGACCCACAAAAACTACGACCAGAGTAAACTGAATTTGAACAACCAAGACCACGGCAAATCGTAATCTTGCTAATCGACCACCCTGTTACTGGAATGCTTAGATCTACAATACCCCTATCGGGCATGATGACTAAATTTTGAGTGGGGCCACTGTAATCACATTGATACCTGACACACTTAATATTATTATTCAAATCTGGATAACACAAACTCTGGCACTTTGGACAAAACATACTTACAACCTCCTAAAAATCATTCCAGCCAATACATCCATAGTTCATCTTCCTCCCACCATACCCAACTATTGCAATCGGCACACGGATAGCAATTTTCACCGTTATCCATGAGGAAAATTTGCTTTTCATCAGCAATTGTAGCAGAGCATTGTGGGCAATCCTTCTCGCAACGTATGTCATTTCTGTAAACCATTACAGGCATACATAGTTCTCCATCCGGAGACATATGTTCACAATTTAGTAGATCTATCACATAACCCTCGCTTGTAATTACCGTTCCATCTGAACGAACTTCACTTGGTGGTACGCAATAGTCTATGTTCTCATCATCATTATTTTCTTCCATACTTTCACTTTCCTAATTTTATTCCTTGTTTTGTTAAATTCTCAATGTGTGAGGTTATCCATGTCTTAACTATAGTTGTTAAATCATCAAATTCTAGACCTGAATCTTGATAGTTTTTAGGTGCTTTAACACTACCAAAACAAGCCATGAAACCGCTATGATGAATGAACCAAGACGATGGTAAAATTTCTTTCAGTTCCCTAAGACTAATGCCTTTACGCTGTAATTTATTTGAAATAATTACCACTTGTCCACAACTGGATTGTCTGACTACTGCCAAAGCACCCATCTTGAAAAGATGAGATGCTTTTACTCGTTTTTCTCCAGATATTATTGCAACTCCATCATCAATATCGATAAATTGAGCGGCCTCTTTTTGCTGTAGAATGCGTTTTTCATGCTTTAATTTGCCCTTGATTAATTCTTCAATTTTAGCGACTATTTGCCCATCATCAAACTTTAAACTGCGCCAAGAATTGACAAATTCTCCTAGCATAACACTATCATTACACGTCTTTCCTGAATCGGTCTTATTCAATTGAAAGGCCCATCTCCTAAGGGCGGAATAAACAGGGGCATCGATATCCTTCATTGCCAAAACGATCAATCCAAAGGCACTACCTTCATCCAATCCCTTTACTGCACGAGGACCATCAGAAAGGTCTACTGCTAGACAGCGTTCATCCGTTATTTCTGAATCAGCGCGAGTGAATATTAGTCCCGCGCGTGGGCGTAGTACGCGCAGTAATGCTGCACTGAAGGCTGCATCTGCATCTACAAATTGATGTGTTGCGATAGTTATTGGGTCTTCAAGGTTCAACCAGTTCTTGACCTTCTCAATTTCTTGGCGACTGGATTGGTTCACTTCTCGGCTCATAAAACCCTATAACAACCTTCAGCTAGATAAGACTTGAAATTGTAAATTGCTATAATCAACCAAAATCAATCAAGGAATTAGTTAAAAGTAGGTTGATTCAAAGATTAATCAACTAGGACTAATTATTGGCCAGTCGTTCAAGTAATAATTTTGCAAGTTCTGTGACTTCAATACCGGTATCTGTATGAACAATAAGGCTTAGTTCTCTTAACCGAATTACGGCTGCTGAAATGTTTTGCGGAGTTCCTCGACTGTAGTGCTCTAATATTTCCGCTTGAGAAGGGATTGAATTATTTGCAATGATTTGTAATATTTCTAAACTCCGGGGTTTTTTTGAAAGTTCTTTGAATGCTGGACCAAGATTCATGAACAATTCCATCTCGATTAGTCGTTCTTGTACAGTTTTTTTAGGAGTATGTTTTGGATCATCAGAGCCATAAACTGGAAATCTATGGGTAAATGCGCTAAATGCTGATGCTATTGCCATGAAATTAGTACCACCGGTAACTCCTACATGCCAATTGATTTTGGCATCCTTAGCTATATTTTCAACTTCGTTTACAGCTTCATCAAATGCTTTCATGTATCTCACCAAAGTACTTTCAGTCCAGGGTTCTTCAACTATCTTTTCGATAATTTTGGGATTACGTACATGTCCCCATTCTTCGAGATGATCCTTTGCCAATTTAATATCTTCTTGTTTGCCTGCAATCAAGACAATGATTTGTGGTTTATAACTCGCAATTGGCGGTTCTAGAACCCCTGGAGTCTCTCCAAGCGGTTGAAGAAGAACATCCACTTCGCTGAGTCGCATCAAATTACGTCATTATGAATACTTATTAAATCCAACTACCAATCAGTATGATTGGTATTTTTACAACTTTATCTTCTTTTTCGGCTACCATGAATTTGATACACTAACTTCGATCGTTGCTTGACAAGAGGTTTTGATTTTGCAGAATATGATTTACTAACTCCTTCTTTCCTAGTTGTCTTCTCATCTACTATTGGCTCAGGATAGTCCTCTCCAATTACGCAACTAAATTCTAATTGTTGTTCTTTGGTCATCAACCACGGTTCATGGATAAATTTGACTGGAACATTGGATAATTCTGGCACCCATTGTCTAATAAAATCGCCTTCCGGGTCTTGGTCCTCAGATTGTTTTCTAACTGAATAAGCCCTAACCGAATTAATCCCAGTAACTCCAGACTGCATGTGTACCTGCGACCAATGAATTCCAGGCTCGTAATCTAAGAAAGACCTTGCTAGATGATTGCCGGTGATTTGCCACGGCAACCAAAGTGTGTAAGATGCTACAGATTGAAGCATTGCTCGCATCCTAAAATTAATCCAACCCGTAGCCAGTAAAAATCTCATACATGCATCAAAAAATGGCCATCCAGTTTTACCTTCGCTCCAAGCCTGGTATTTCTTTTCATCAAACCGTCTTTGAAGTTCATTATCAAGCTCAGGATTGAGTGCAATTGTATCCATAGTTGCTTCTGATTCCAATCGCTGAATAAAGTGACAATGCCACGCGAGCCGACTTTGGAATGAGCTCAAACTTGAGGTCCAACCTCTATTTTCTTTAGAACGCGGGTCTTGTTTTACTTTCTTTTGTTTCCGTTTAGTATAATGGAATATCTGTCTAATACTGATACATCCTGTACTTAGATAAGGGGAAAGTCTAGAACACATCTCTTGACCTGAAATTGGGCTTGACATACCTTTCCTATAGTCACGCCCTCTCTCATCTAAGAAAGAGAATAACACGGATAGAGCAGCTTTCTCACCTGGTTTTGGTCTGTCTATAAGTTGCCTAGAATGGATATCTAAATCTGATGATTTTGGAATTTTACTCGATTTCAGATTTTTTGGGGAATCTATTTTTTCGGGAGCCTCAACCATCTCACTGTTTACTCTAGAATCTCTAAGTCTCTTCCAATTATCTCTTGAACTTAATCTTCTAACAACTCCGTTGGTAGCGAACTCGACAAATTCAACCTGATTTCTTTGACACCAAGCAGCGACCTGTTTATCTCTTTCCCAAGACCACTGAAGACCTGTTTCCTCGTGACTAAACACATTTTTAATTCCGTATATTTGATTTAATCGAGAAAGTTCATCCAATATGCTGCCATGGTGGAATAATAATTTTCCTCCAATCGATTCTAAGGATTTTCTCAATTCTTCTAAGCAATCTAATTCCCATGCGATATGGATTCCATCCGTATCTTCTCTGTCAATTCTTTCTGGTTCTAGATTGAACAGGGAAATTACTGGTAATTGACTAGAAACTGCCATGCTGAGTGCTTGATTATCTGAAATCCGCAGATTTCTCTTGAACCAAACTACACTTACTGCCACACTTTATTCCACCTTTTGGCCTCTATTAATTCATGTATTAATTCAATATGGAGATAATCAAGGGTATTTAAGCACCTGAATTTTACGAATGCCATGAGACGGTTTTTGATCATCATTTGTTTGATGGTTATTTTCTCTCCTTCAGTAAATGCTGAAACCTATCTAATAACCGGTAAAGCGACATATGCAGACAATTCACCAGTCCCTCTAGAATATGTTACAGTGGGGTGTGAGAACGGAAATTACGATTGTTATCAATACAGGGGAAATAAGGTAATGACTAATGCCTACGGAGATTTCACATTGATGTTAGATGTCGATAATGAAGATGAGGGACTAGATATTTTTCTAACTCTCCGAGGTGAAAATTTCTCACATATCATCAACTTAGACGGTATTGGTGAATCTGGACAAAAGTCGGTTGCTCAAGATATAAAATTGTCCCAATTCCCTCCACCGTCTGGCGTCTTTATGGGCTTTGGTTGTGTGATTGTACTATTTGTTTTGGTGTTTGTTTCTGTTCTGCTCCGCACAGGAAGAAGACTGTCCACAAACCAGGGAAGATTGGAATTTATGGGATACAAACCCGCTAAAACATTAGAATGCCCATTGTGTGATGAGGTTGTTGCTCAACATGAATTAATCAAACACCTGATTATCGTACATGACATGGATCCTCAAGATGCAGGTGAGTTGACTGGAAAAGTGATGCGTAAAACTTGGTCTGAAGAAGAATAGTAGTTGGATTCATCAACCTCCTAGTTATCGACTTAACATGCGCATTAGTCACATCACCCCAAATGGCGAACAAGCCTATCCCCATGAAATACCTCAGTTTGGCCTCGGAGTATTTTTGATGTCAAGTAATGGTGAATGTAAAAATTCTGTTCTCAATGCACTCAAAGCAGGATACACCCATATTGATACCGCAAGAGCCTACAATAACGAACACGAGGTTGGTGAAGCAATTAAACAGTCAGGCGTTTCACGTGAATCTGTTTTTATCACAACCAAATTAAGAAGAGGACATGCAACTGGATATGAAGAAACAATTGAGCATTGCAAGAAATCATTAGAATTACTTGACATGGACTATATCGATCTCTACCTAGTTCATGCACCACCCGAAAATCCAGAACATCGAGAACCTGTTTGGAAGGCTATGGAATATTGTCTTGAGCAGGGTTGGGTCAAATCAATTGGAGTATCGAATTACGGACCAAAGCATCTTGCAGATATGAAACAATATGCAAGTTACATGCCAAGTGTCAATCAAGTCGAATTTAATCCATGGCTACAACGACCAGCACTCAAACAGGCTACTGAAGAGTCTGGTGCTAAAATAATGGCCTACTCTCCATTAGCAAGAGGACACAAGGTAGACGACCCTGAACTAGTTGCAATTGCAGAAAAAATAGGTTGTACACCTGCGCAAGTAGCAATAAAATTCTGCTATGATGAAGGATGTATCACAATTCCTAAATCCAGTAATCCACAAAGAATTATAGAAAATATCGAATCCTTAAATGTAGATATTTCTTCACATTACGATGATATCAAAGCACTCGAATGTAACTATGTTTCAGGTTGGGACCCAACAACTGAACCATAACCAAACAGAAATACGCTTTTGTCGGGTAAAAACAAAAAAAAGCCTTAATTGAAGGGTTAACAATGTCAGAGGACTTCTGGGAGGCAAATCTTCCGCCTAACGACAACACCGAAGACCAGCCCAGCAGTGACAAAATCGAAATCCATAGTCCCACAAGTATTGGCGCCTTGTTTGGCGGCTGGGCATTCACCGGCATTTGGTGTTCAGTTTCATTTCTAGCATTGATATTTATTGGTGGACCAGCAATTGCCGATCTCGGGACATCAGGTTGGACACCTACGGACGGAGTGGTTATCAATAGCGGAGTAGACGAATCAACCAGTAGTGAGGGTGGACCAACATATTGTCTGTGGGTTGATTATCAGTATACTTTTGAGAATAGGACTTACAACGGGTATATAGTCAGTTATAGCCAAGAAGACTCCTGCAATTCTTGGTCGGAAGATGCGGATGAAAAGTACCCTCCTGGGAGTGATGTCACAGTATATGTCAATCCTGAAAATCCCACCGAAGCAGTGTTAGAAAACGGTTTTTCAGGACTAGATTTTACTATTTGTTGTGTATTCCCATTTGTTATCATTGGGATTATTTTGCTAGTTAGCATGCTTAGGTCAACATTTTCAACCCTCAAAAATAACCTCGTTTAACCATCATTGGTTATACCATAGTTGGATAATACTGCAGTAGTGAAAATATTGTCGGCCAAAGAAACAAAAACCCTAACCTAATCGTTAGACTGTGTCAACTAACTTTTGGGATGATGTCAAACCTCCCGAAGATGATGAAAAAGCGAATAAACATGATGGAGTTGAACTGGCTGATACACCGGATATAGAGCAATCTGATAAAATTCACTTCCCCAATCCAGTAAAAATCCAAATCGATGGGCGGGAGAGGGATTTTTTCGTCGAGAACCAAGCCAAGTTATCCAGTGAACTAATTAATGCAATCCGTTCTAGTAATGAATTTTGGATTATCGACATAGATGCTAACAGAAATGCCTTTTTTCAGATGCACATGGAGAGTGGGCTGATTGAGTATTGGGCTGATGGTGCAATGCAAAGTCAGCAAACCGGCGATATTGATGATGCGCTAAAACATCTTGAATCGATTTTTACTACGGGTTCAGTCAGTCAGACCGCAAAGGTTGAGGTTAACGACAATCCAATATTGGAATCTACTGCAATTGTACCTACACAGCAGCGGATAAAGGCGATGCAACAAATTGATGTTGAACAACTCGAATCGGTTGAAACACCAGAAATCCACGATTTTTTCAATTATGGTGGATTAGTGTTAGCTACGATTATTGCTGCCATTCCCACTTTGATCCTTTTTTCCGCCGGCCCCGGAGGCCTCGCTGTCGGCTCCTTCATAGTTACCACTGCTCTCTTTGTATTGGTCTACCTTTATTCCACCCGAACCAAGATTGCGCATTTCAAAAATCAACAAACCTATGTTTGGTATCAAGGTAATTCTGTGCTATTTATTTATGTCAAAGAATTGACAGACAAGTTACTGACCTGGACTACTACAAGTACCTCAACAACTTCTGAAGGACACACTACCAAAACCAAACACCATCATTTCAGAATAATCGACCCCACTGGTGGAGAATTATTTTCTGGCGAAAATGCCGGCGGCGCAAATCGGTTGGGTGATCCTAAAGGCAGGGACCGGCTGAAAGAATTGCTTGGATTAGAAACAATCAATAGCAGGTATAAACCACCATCAAAAGAATACTCGGTGACCGGCAACACAATGCGTGATTTGGGTAATAAGGGAAATATGCAAACCGCCATGAAAGGTATATTTGCCCTTATCTTAGTGCCAATATTATTTTTTGGAACGGTAGTCATCTTCATCATTGTGGGTTCATTTGTACAAGAAGGATTTGGGACTTATTATGATGACTATGAAATGCCAAACCGATGGTGTGATGATAGCGTAAATTATCCTGTTACAGTGCCGCTTACCGTGGTAGGTGAAACATCAATGGATGGTTATGAGCATAATAGAGAGGATAGCATGTATTCTGATGCGAGTCTAGTCACCAATGGCGGCATATGCACCTACCGGTATCGAACTGGAGATTCAAGAGCATTTGAGTTTGTATATGAATTAGAAGAGGTGTCAGATATTGATGGAATTAGCATGCTAGTTATGCCGCACCCTGGCGGTCAGACGGTTGGTTATTCAGGTCTTGAAGTCTATACAATGGCTAACAACAGTGACGAGTGGGAACCACAAATCGATTCACCTTACATGTATGGCGATTATGAACGCTATGCTTCATACGATAATTATCCGGATGGATTTTATTATGGCGAGTGGTTTAGACATGCGTTTGATAATACGGTAGAGAATGTTTCTGTTGTGAAAATCGTTACCGGTAATGCTGACCAATTAGGCGACCGGTCGGTTAGTTTCTCTGGATTAAGAGTTGATGCAGCGGGCGATTACGATTATCCTGATTATCGAATTTGTAGTGGCGAATGGGACGGCTTGTTTGAAAATTCAACTAGCGATATGATTGCATGGGATCCTTACGGGTGTTGAATAAAAATCCTTAATTGATTTATATGGAATATCAAATCAACATTCATGAAAGTGACTAATCGTTAAACAAATATTTCCGCGAATTATAATTTTATCAATTTTACCTCTGGAAACCTAGATGCTAACTAGCATCAATATCATGAGTAAGTAATGTTTCAGCCAACCATGGACGAGCCAGTTCTGGAGGCTGAACTCATTGAAGAGTGGCCGGGAAAAAAAGCCAATTCCAGTGCTTCATCCAATGCAGCATTAGGTGCTACGGTTGCCGTAGTGCTAGTGTTTTTGTTATTGAGCAGAGTGATTGGGGCGCCTCTTGAAGAACAAGCAATTGAAGAATCATTACAAGAAGGATATACTCCGATTGCCGATCGTTATCTCAAAAATTATAATACTACAGAACAATACTCCTATGTTCTTGAAAACGGCTCAATGACTGGACCTGATGGAGCATCACTGTGGACAGGAACTCATCACTTCGTAGAATTTGATTTACCAATTGAAGAAGGTGGTTCGGCACCAAACGGCCAGGTTAGTTTAGCAGTCTGGATACCAATTCTAGAGGATAATATGACTGTTCCAGTAATCGCTGAATTTGGCCCTTATTTCGATGAAACCTCAGTTGAAACCGGTGCTATTGAAGAGCCTGGAACATGGCTTGGCACCATGATTATTGAGCAAATTATTCCTCATGGCTTCGCATTCGCTCAAGTTTCAGTCATGGGCACTGGTCGTTCAAATCACTGTATGGATCTAATGGGTAATGCTGAGCAACTGGGAGTTGACGCTGCCGTTACTTGGCTAGGGACTCAAAACTGGAGTAATGGAAATGTTGGGATGATCGGTAAATCCTACGATGGTTCTACTCCTTGGCAAGCAGCTATGTTTGGAAATGAACACTTGACTACAATTGTTCCAATTTCAGGTTTAATCGGCGTAATGGAATTGATGTGGAGAAATGGTAGTAGTGAAGCAAGAGCCCCAATTATGCACAATGGAGTGTATGGCTCATACGGCCTAGACGGAGATTTGGAAGATGGAGGTAATATGTGTCCTGATTACATTGCTGGCCCTGCTACCGGAGGGGCTGCATGGGCTTGGGGTGGAGAGGCCGCAGGAAATTACTGGGGTGAGAGATATTTCCTTGATCGTGTTTTAGAAAATTACAATGGCAGCGTCTATTTAATTCAAGGAATGCATGATTGGAATGTAGACCCGCATATGGCAATACCAACAATAAATCGATTGTATGATAATGGAATTGAGTCAAAAGGATTGTTTGGTCAATGGGACCATGATTATCCAGATAGACCCGATATCATGTTTGAGCGAAGTGGCGTCGGTAGGGGAATAGAAGCATTCCCTGAAATGGTACGAATGGATTGGATGCAAGATTTACTAGAGTGGTTCACTTACTACCTTAGAGAAGAAGGACCAAAACCATGGCTTGGAGTTGAAATACAGTCCAATTTAGGCGACTGGAGATTCGAAGAACGCTACCCTATGACAAATACAAATGAAATCCTTTGGGAATTAGGAAGTTCTGACCTCCCAGCAATTGATGGTAGCAATGTCGTTCTTCCCGATGCTTCTTCTGGACCTGTTTATGAAACTCCGCCATTAGAAGAAAATCTGTACTTTGGCGGTCTACCTCGCTTACATGTTAATGTTAACACAGCCACCGTTGGTGGGCAATTATACGCCTTACTGGAAGACTGCAATGAAGGAGTTTGTATCCATATTGGTCATGCAATAATGGACTTGCGATATCACGCTGGAGGATCTGATGTTCAAACTTGGAATCCACTTACTGACGAGATTACTGCATTGATGGAATTCTTCCCAATGGATGTTGAAGTTGAAGCGGGACACACTATTAGATTGTCTTTACGAAGTACTGGTGAGGATTATCTTCCATCCGCTGCTTCTAGCATTTCAACAATTATTGATTCAGGCTCAACACTACAACTCGATACATTTGACCCGAGTACAAGAGAATACTATCAAACCGTACAATGTACTGCTCAAGTATGCTTGACTAATGCCTAATTTCTAGTGATTTTGAAAACCGTTGAAGTGACGTTAGAAAGTCCTCTATCTTTTTCATCTTCAAGGTCAATTTTTTCTAGACATTCAACTTCAAAGCCATTTGAAAAATAATCCATTACTGCTCGGTCAGGAAGTGAAAATGGAGGCCCTTCCATTTGCTTTTCAGGATAGGAGAAGGTAATCAGTAATCCAACTGCTCCAGGCTTTGTTTGATTGTAAATTTGCTTGACATATTGTTGTCTAACTGAGTTAGGTAAAGCAACCATAGCGGCTCTATCATACCATGCATCTGCTTGTACCATGCCGCTTTGTAAGTCAAAAATATCACCTTGGTAAATAGTGAAAGGAGGGCTTGAATACTTGGTATGCATATCGGCTTTGATACTTGAATATTCCAACTTATTTTCTTGGAAAAAAATCTCGATTGCTTGCTGAACTAGTTCAAGCCCAACCACCTTGTAGCCCTGCTTTGCCAACCAAATCATATCGAGGGATTTACCACAAAGTGGAACCAATACCTCACCATCTTTTGGTGGATTAATGTTTGACCAGTGCTTTTCTAGCAGGTCATTGAAAACCTCTCTATGCCAACCTGTTAATTGCTTATCCCAGCGATTGTGCCAGTACTCCATGGTTTAACCTCTAAAGCATCGTTTTTCAAACCTTACTAAGTTTAGTAAGTATTAAGTCAATAACTACTTTGTTTAAATCATGAAGAAAAAGGCGCTGGTACTTGTGCTAATTCTCGTGATTACCTCACTCTCTGGTTGTATCGGTGATGCAGAAAATGGTGAAGCGGGTGCTCAAGGCGAAACCGGTCCACAAGGACCACCCGGACAGGATGGAATCAATGGTAATGACGGAGTAAATGGCTCTGATGGAATTGCGGGCCCGCCTGGTAATGATGGCGTAGATGGCATTAACGGCCAAAACGGCACTAATGGTTCAGATGGTAATGATGGTTTGAATTCTCTAATTGATTTAGTAGAAGAACCCGCTGGTGGGAATTGTGAAAATGGAGGAATAAGAGTCAATTCAGGTTTAGACGTCAGTAGAGATGGGGTACTTCAATTAGAGGAAATTGATGATTTTTCTTTTATTTGCCAACCTAGTGATATTATCACTGAATCTAATGGGACAATAATTGAATTTAATGAAAATGCGATTCTAGGTTCATGGAGATCCCCAATGAAACATAACTCAGTCACACTAAGAAGTCAGCTAGGAAGTTGTGTTGAGCATGATGCTTGGGTTCGAACCAATGAATCTGCTATGATGGAAATGATGAATGAAACTAACCAGAATACATATGCAGCTCATGTTGGTGGTTCTGTGGGTGGATGTGAATACCTTTCATTACTCGATTTACTAGATGCAGCAAACTATTCTGATGAGCAAAGAAATATTTGGATTGGATTGAAAAATTGGCAATCTATGGCCCAATACACTAGTCTGATTGAAAATTATTCTACCGTGCCTGTAGAAAACCATGTTGGTAAAGGAGTAATTATCGATGATTATGGTGAAATGATTTACAACCCGTGGACTACATTCGGAGAAATGAATATTAGTGATTTACAAGATTTGAAAGATGCAACTATCGTTTCAGGACAATCTCAAGCACAAATAATCCCATACATCGGTGCAAAACATGCAATCATGTTTGGTGGTGAATCTGCTGTTCTTGGTGTCGGACCATGTGCAGCCAATGTAAATGATTGTGATGCAGGAAATAATTACACTCTCGAAGTTAATGATAAAATTTCAGTGTCGTGGAATTACACTGTATCCGCTAATGACAATGTTGGCGACCATTTTCTACAAGGCATTGTCTATGATACCTATAACAAATCATTCGATTATCGCGATTTATTATTGAACATCTCATTAAATGGAAATGTAGTAAATTCATTTAATCTAAGCGGGAATGATGAATATGGTGGTGGTTTGATGCTTTTAGATACCGAATTGCCCGAATTATTAGAAGGTCAAAATGAAATCACTTTTTCACTAAACGCTACTGGGAATCGTGTAACAAGATCTCATAATAAATTAGCCTTCATCACCGACTTGTCGATAACTAACTCAGAAGGTGAAATTACTAAATTGGATATTGGTGAAGGGTGGTATCAAAAGGAGAGATTCAGTCCAAATGCCAATCCTAATTTCCATCACTCACAGCCCAATACTGCATGGGTTCAGAGCGACTATGTTGATGGGTTTTTATTCAAATGGGTTGCACCTAATGAGGGTGTTGACCCTGTGCTGCATGAAAGATTCCTCAAATGGTTTTGCGGGAATCTACAATCCCAAGATAAACTCTGTATTCAGGCTTTTTGGGGTGACAAACAGTGGATGATAAGTAGTCCAGGAAATGCTAGTCATTACTTCCCTATAATAGAAAATTTAGCAGAATTCAGTGATGGTTTACTGGTATGGAGAATGGATAATCAACAATATGATATGAATAATGGGATATATGCGGAAACTAGGGCTGCAGACGAAACCTACTACATCGCTGGCATGTATCCTGCACATATGCCTGCAACGGAGGATTGGTTCCAGCAATGGGAATTTAATACGCAGATTTCAGGATTACTCGAAATAGAGATTAATGATTTGATTTCTAATACCGCTTTTCAAGGTCGGATGTTAGTTACGGTAATTATCGACGAAACCGAAGTTTATGTTCATGACTTGGGTGATGCGGAATTCCAAAGCACCTTCACAACACAAGTGAATTCTGGGGCTAATGTAAAAATAAAATTCCATACTGTTGACTCGTTTGGTTCAGTTAATTGGTGGACTGGTATCGATGTGCAACTAAATAGTGCTCCAATTGCAATGGCAGATTTGAGTTATATTTCTGGTTCATCAGATCATATTGCTTTCATCTATAATTTGATGACATCAGCCTTCCTAGGAGAAGATTTATCTCATTTCTTCATCGAATAAAAACTAAATTATTCGTAATACAAAACGAATCCAAATTGCGTTTAAATCGCAAAAAACACTATTTTTGGAATTAACACACTTATTTATGCTTGAAGGTTTTTCGTTAGGGCATGAATCAGTTGCTTAACTCTGTTCATGAACTGCTGCTTGGGAAGGAAGCAGACTTGAAGGTTCGTAGACTGAGTTTGATTTTCGCAATAACTGGATTCCTTCTACACCTGCTATTATGGCTAGCATACAAAATGGAAGTCCTAGATATTGGAGGCGCTTCTCCAGAACTGCTTGATTCTCCACTAGATGCGCTTTATACACCGTTTTCAGTACTCCTTGCCTACGAAGTTTACCAACTAATTAGAGCAATTCCGGAGTCATTTTCAACCGCTGTTGGTAAGCAATTCGAAATTGTAACTCTGCTGGTTGTTAGAGATATATTCAAACAATTATCAGATCTAGATTTTAGTGGAGGTTGGTCTATTGATTCAGAGTTGAAATTTATTATCGTTGAGTGTTTTACTTTTGTAATATTATTCATTACTTCGCTTATTTATCGAGCAAATAGTTCAACTGAAATGAAACTGGATTTCCAGAATGAAGATTTAGTTAAATTTGTCCAGAATAAAAGAATTATATCACTCTTTTTGCTTGGTACTTATGCTATCATAGCACTGTTTTCATTTACTAACTGGTGTATTTCGATAAGTGAAGGCGATGGTTCGGTAACAAGAGAAATTTTCTTCCTTGACTTTTTCACTGTACTGATTCTTGCTGATATTCTAATTCTGCTTATTTCATATGGTTACTCAATAGATTTCACGAATTTAGCGAGAAATACTGGATTTATTCTCTCAACTGTAGTTTTGAGAGTTGCTATTTCAGCCGGTGGATTATCTTCTACGATTTTATTTATGCTAGGTGGACTAATTGGTATTGCAGTATTAGTCATCAGTTTGAAATTTGAAGGATTTGAAAATGAAGAAAATTATCTCAGTTCTGAGTGATATCATTCATCACCAACCTGACTGTGGCTTTAGCTGAATTAATCACGCCAGGTAACCCTGCACCTGGGTGAGTGCCAGCACCTACAAAATACAATCCTGGAATTTTCTTATCTTTGTTATGGGGACGGAAGTACGCGCTTTGGGTTAATTTGGGTGCCACTGAAAATGCTGAACCTTTGTAAGCAACTAATTCATCTTCAAACATTTTTGGCGTAAAATGTCTTCTTGTGACTATGTGTTTGCTGAGTTCAGGCAATTCTACTTCTAGTGCCTGAATTATTTTATCAGCATAATCTTCGGCGATAGAATCCCAGTCAACATTGGCTCTACCTAGATGAGGTACTGGTGCTAACACATAGCCAGCACTGCAACCTTCTGGAGCAAGTTTTGGATCAGTTACAGTAGGAACATGCAAGTACAAGCTAAAGTCATCAGGCAACTTATATCCTTTGAAAATTTCATCAAGCAAGCCTTTGTATCGGGGGCCAAATAAAATTGTGTGGTGGGCCACATCTTTATATTCGATATCTGTACCAAAATGAAGAACAAATAAAGACATTGACCAGTCCATTTTTTCTAACTTTTTAACACGTTTTTTTGCTATTTTATTACTTCCGTAAATTTGTTTGTAAGTGTGATGTATGTCTGCATTTGATACAACAACATCATAGTGTTGAGTTTCTCCATTACCATCGACTATTTTATGCTGATTTTTATCGGTTAAGCTCGCTTGTTTTACCGGAGAATTAAGTCGGATTTCTCCTCCTAATTCTTCGAATAGTTTTACTAATGCTCTAACCAATGCATGAGTTCCCCCTCTTGGGAAATAAACGCCCCATTGACGTTCTAGGAAATGAATCAATGTATAAATCGAAGAGGTTTGAAATGGATTACCGCCTACAAGTAAAGAGTGAAAACTCATTGCTTGTCTAAGGTGTTCATCTTTGACATATTTGGATACGGTTTTGTAAACCGAGCGCTCTGCTCTCAATTTCATCAAATCTGGAGTTACTCTAAGCATGTCTGAGAATCGTAGAAATGGTCTATCGACTAAATCTGTATACCCTTTATCGAAGACTTTCTCTGAATACTTGAAAAATTCTTGATAGCCTAGTGCATCTTTTTCACTTCTCTGGCGAATTTGTTCAAGCATCTTATCTGCATCGCGGACGTAATCAAAACGGTCCCCATCACTCCAAATGAGTCGATACATAGGAGCAACTTCCATCAGTTCAATGTAATCTTCTAACTTTCTATCTGTCAATTCAAATAACTCTTCAAGAGTATGGGGTGCAGTAACTACAGTAGGGCCTGCATCAAATGTGTATCCTTCATCGTGGTAGACATAAGCGCGACCTCCCGGTTTGTCCCTAGCCTCATACAGAACAGTGTTCACACCAGCACTCTGCAAACGTATAGCGGCAGCTAATCCGCCAAAACCACTTCCTATCACCGCTGCTGACTTACCGGAAGGTCGGTTGCTGGACATAACTCTAGGGTTTGGTTATGATACATAAAAAGCCGTATTTCTAGTTGAACAATTGAGATAATACTATTTGCGTAAAAACACCCATTTAAATCCGCGGAACAACTAGTTTACATATTAGCCCGATAAAATAATCCGAGTAGATAATTATGTCAAATGAAAATTTAACTCCTGATGAGTCACTCGCCAAAAACGGTGAAAGTTTTCATTGGGCTAAACGTTTCNTAGGCAAAAAGATGGGCACAGACGCTGCTAAACTCTACGCATTCTGTCGTTTACTTGATGACATGGCTGATGGCGACATTGAAAATGGTCCTGAAAGATTAATCAAAATACGCGCTGCATTACTAGAGGGAAACAAAAATGCTGACCCCGCTTTGAAATCATTTGCACCACTTATGAAAGATCATGATTTCCCAATATCGGTTTTAGTTGCTTTAATTGACGGACTACTAGACGACCAGCGAGAACAGGTTATCATCGCAGATGAAGATGAATTATTNCGCTATGCTTACCGAGTTGCAGGAACTGTTGGTCTGCTTATGTGTCATGTATTGGATTGTCATGACCCAGATGCTAAATCTCACGCTATCGACTTAGGAATCGCTATGCAACTAACNAATATTGCAAGAGACGTTCTTGAAGATGCTGAAATGGGCAGNCGTTACCTACCAACCTCTTGGGTTGGCGATATTAGTCCTGAAGAAGTCGTTGCTTGTTCTTCGCAGCCCGATTCGGATAACGCCAGAACAATTACTGGTGCGGTCAAAAGATTACTCGACATGGCAGAGGAATTCTATGTAAGCGGCGCTAAAGGATTTGCTAGCCTACACTGGCGAGCCCACGTTTCAATAGCAATAGCCGCTAAGGTATACCGTCAAATTGGAGTTCAACTCGCAAACCGAGGTTACTTATGGTATCAAGGAAGACAAGTAACTTCTACAACAACTAAATTGTTTTGTTCAATAAAAGCAATTTCTAGTTTATTCAAAAGAATCCGTCGAAGAAAGCATGAACATAACTCGAACCTCCACACCTCACTGAGGGGGCTCCCTTATGTCTAATGAAGTTCAGATTATAGGCGATGGTTGTGCGGCATTTTCTTTTGCGGCTAGAGCGAATGAAATAACTCAAAACGTTACTCTAATCAAGCCCTCAAATGCGCCAAAGCAGAAAGATCATGTTTGGGGATTTTGGAGTGATCCGATGTTGAGTAGTGCTCAGAAAATTGCTAAATCTACTTGGGAGAAATGGGCAATCATTACCGACAAAGACAGTGTTGTTTTAGAATCCAAAACCAAACCATACAATGCNTTCAAACGAAGCGACTGGATAAATCACTGCCGAAGTTTGGCTGAAGGTTCAAATGTCAAAATTATCGATGAATCCGACTGGAATAAGTCGACTGGGGCTAATCTCTTTGATACTAGGCCACCAGTCGTTCCCAGTGGTTGTATTCTACAACACTTTCATGGTATTGAAATTTCGACTACCGAAGAAAAATTTGATCCAAATATGGCCATCTTGATGGATTTTAGAGTAGATCAATCCAAAGGCCTTCACTTCATTTATCTGTTACCATATTCTAAAACTGAAGCGTTGATAGAGTCAACACTTTTCTCGCCTAACCTAGTCGAAAAGCAGTATTATCTAGATACTATCAAGTCTTACCTTTCTAAAAACTATCAAATTGACCAATATAAAACTACACACGAAGAAAATGGTGTAATTCCGCTTGGCAAACTTGCCTTACACGATCCAGATATTCCCGGCTTAGGGACCAACGGAGGAGCCACTAGACCAGCAAGTGGCTATACATTTTTATTTATCCAAAGACAAATTGATGCAGCTATAAAATCAGCAAATTCTGGAAGAGGTCTTCGGTTTAAGAATCCACACAAACGCATTGACATGTGGATGGATTCAATTTTCCTTACTGTGTTAAAACACTGGCCAGAATACGGTGCAAGAATTTTCCTAGGTATGGGTAAAGCCTTGAATGGCGAGCAATTTGCTAAATTTTTGAGCGGGGATGCAGGTTGGTGGATTAGATTAAAAGTAATATTTGCTATGCCTAAGTGGCCTTTCATTAAAGCACTAACCAAGAATATCTTACCAACCCGTAAAGCCACTAATCCGGTGGTGGCTTGATGGATTTAGTGTCGGGATTAGTTGAATTAGGTATTTTGAATCTAATTGGACTGGCTGGAATCGTAATGATTGGGCTACCTCATGGAGCATATGATGGTGCAGTTGCAATACATTTAGGGATAATCAAGCGTTTCTCCAGTTTCGTGAAATTTATGATAATATACGTTGCTTTAGCAGCATTAGTTGTTGCAATATGGATGATTGCACCTATAATCAGTCTGATTATTTTTCTTACCATCAGTATGCTACATTTCGGTGCGGGGGATATCAAGAACGGACAAGGGGTATTGGGATTTAGTGAAGCCTTGGCACATGGAGGGCTAGCAATAGTAGGAATTAGCCAGTTTCATCGTAGCGAGGTTGACGAAATTTTCTCATATTTGATTAACAGTGATACTACTTATGTTTGGTTAGCAATAGATATTCTCACTGTTGCTACAATTTTCGCAATTATTACCTGTGTTTTACAAGCACTTAACAATTCAAAATGGTCTGTCACCGTACTTGAGTTACTTCTGCTTGGAATAGTTTACGCGGTTGCTCCGCCACTGCTAGGATTTGCCATCTATTTCTGTTGTGTCCATTCAGCACGTCATTTCAGGAAAATTTATGCATCAATTAAGCAATCTGTATCCACTACAAGTATTAGAAATCAAGCAATCCTATTCACTTCGATAAGTTGGATTGCTGCTGGAATTGCATTCTGGATGTTTGCCGATTTTGCAAACCCTGGACCAACAATTATGCGAATTACCTTCATTGGGTTAGCAGCACTAACTGTGCCACATATGCTACTAATTGACGGAATATCAAAGTCAAAAACAATGCTTGCTAAATTAAGTCCTGACTATTGATTTAGGCTTGTGCCGGTAAATTATCAATTAGAATTGATTCACTTGCCAACCTAGCCCTTGCTTTAGGTGGGAATGGGAAAATTCCGGCAAGAACCTGTGAGCACCAATATACTGTTCGAGTATTTATCTCCTCTAACCATGCAGTAGTATCTTTGCCATTTGATATCAAATCTTTACAGGATTCTAANGCAATATTGATCTCGCTAATCCATGGGTGGCCTTCAGGCCCAAATACGCCGGATTCCTTGGATCTTAACTGTGCACGTGCAACCAGTTCACTAGCAACTTTGAACCATTCTAAATCTTCAACATTCGTTTTTTTAACACCGGAAGATACGCCATCAATGATTAATGCAACTGCTTCGCTCAACCAAATGTCTCCATAATTAACAGCCCATCCCCAGCCTTCTTTTTTATCNTAAGCGGCTCTGAAAACCTCGATTGCTGCTGTCCATTCGTTCTGGAGCATAAGTTCAATTCCATCATACCACATGAATCTGGCAGCCTCCAGAAGTCTTTTCTGATAGCATCCTTTTAGATTCTGTTCCGCATAGAATCTAACGTCATNATCNCCAAATGTTAGAGCATACCCNAGATATAATTCACATTCAAACAATGCATTCTCTAACANTTTGTGTACATTCATATGGTATCCACCCAAATGACCCCACCATTTACCGTTGTCAAGACGAGGATTGGAATCAAGTAAATCTCTAAGTTTATGTAAATCTTCAAGCATAATGTCACAAGTTGCTCGGTTGATTAATTTCCTACTTTCCCAATCACTCCATGTCTTATTCAGATTTTCGATTATTTTTACAGCAATTGCACGATCTTTACTTTGCTTTTCTTGAAATGCAACTAAATCAAAATCACTTGGAGTGTCGTTGTCTTCTATCTTGAAACTAATTGATANTCGAATTAGTCCAACTGATAAATCGTCCCATTTAGCGGTGCTGACCGCAACAAAATCAACATCATAATTCATTTCTCGATATGGGTCAAANCGTACCTTACCACTGAGTGTACCATCATCTGAAAATATGACTCCTGGTGGAAGTCTGGCAAGGGTTGGTGCTTGCAAAAACCCTGTAATACCCTGCAAAAATTCATCTTGATTATATTCAACTGATTCCCCAACCTTGAAACTTCCAAGATCTATTTCGTGGTGGGTAACCTTGACGTTATTCTTCGCTGCGCACTGGTAATGTTCGCTATACAGTTCAGCGTAAAGCCAATTCTTTGGGCAATCATTGCAGCAAAAACATCGCCCTTTACGATAACTCTGGAATTGTAAGGCAACTGAATCATTTGAGCAACAAAGATTCGAGTTCTCAATCGAACTTTGGCCACTTTGATTAACTAAGGTTGTGCTATCATTTAATTTTGCAAGTGCGTCATTGCGTACTAACATGTTTACATCCGCATCTGTGGCTTTACGACAAAAACTATCGTTGTCTTTAGGAACATAAATTAGAGTATAATCTTCTTCTAATGCTACCTGATAAGGGGCTATTTTTTCTTCNGGCCAACTTGGTTCGCGATAGTCTAATGCAATTATTTTACCCAATTTCCACCCGTGCTGTCCAAAATTACACATCACTGCTGTCCCGACTTCAAAACGATACTTAGACATAAATCAGCATCCTTGTAAGTAAGTCGATGCGCTTGAGATATAAACTATAGTAAAACTGCACAAAAAAAAACTAATCGATGTTTAAATTCGGCATACTAGTAAGCAATTTCTCTTATTTTCCTTGATTTAAAATAATACAAGCCTTCAAAATAGTCGCAAACCGGAAGCCGGCCATGGAGTCGGAAATTAAGTATGGACTTATTCGCATACAGAACTGTTGTCTCAAATGCGGTAGAACCAAAGAAATCGGCATAAAAGACGTCGACCAATGTGAAGACTGCGTCGCTATGAGTTTTAACTTCGATTAACCTCAACGCCCACTATTTTGGCCATTTTAGGCAAATAGCCCCCACTTCCGACTTGGAGAGAAGTCCGCTAGTATGAATTGATTTTGAAGGATTTACAGTAAATCGTCTAAAAAATCTTTGGATATTGATTTATCATTTTGAAGATACATGCGCATTAGAGTTATTGTATCAAACTTTTTTGCGTGAACCTTATGGTAGGATTTGTTTTGATCTTCAAGAATATCCATG
>PBWC01000036.1 GCA_002729095.1 Methanobacteriota archaeon | reverse complement strand
GACCTTGTTCATTCAACTCTGTATTTTATGATTCTCTACATTTCTCATATCCACTCCATGAAAAATCGGTCTATCAACAATCTACACTACAAATAGAAACAGAACTACCTTTTAATATTAGCCTATCTGCTCAATATTTTATTAACGATACTATTAGTTACATCTCAAGAAGTCTGCCAGTTGATCAAGAAATAAATATTCCCAATCTTCAAATAGACCCAGAGAATCTAACCCCATCTAACTTTTTTGCTCCAGGTATGGGGGTACCGATAGCCATTTTAACTAACAGGTCTGTGTTTATTGTAGTAAATAGAGAATTTTTCAGCAATAAACTAAAAGCTTCCTTATCAACAATGTTAGATATAGCTAAATATCCCAATATATCTGGAGTAGCAGGTTCATTAACAGAATTGAAGTTCGAATATTCTATCATGCAAAATTTAAATGGACTCTTTGGTATTACGACTGTAAAAGGAAATAATTTACATCCTGATAAAGAATTATATCCATTTAATAGAATGGAAGATTTTTCGCACACTAGATTTGAAATTAAATATTATTTCTAAAAGATAAAGAGTTGAATATAAAAATTACTGGAACGGGTCTATATCTTCCTCCAGATGTAGAAACATCAAAAGAGATTGCACCTTTGATTGGTAGATCAGAGAATTGGATATTAGAAACATCTGGTGTAGCTGAAAGGCGTATTTCTAAAATTGATGTCGACCAAATGGGAGCAATTGCTGGAAAAAAAGCCCTTGGAGATTCTGGACAACCTGATCTTATAATAAATGCTTCAGGTGTTCCAAAACAAACCATCCCTGACACATCCACTTTTTTTCAAAAAGAAATGGGTTTTGAAGGAATCCCCTCTTTTAGTATTCACTCTACATGCCTATCATTTATTACTGCTTTCCACATTGCCTCAACGCTAATCACATCAAAAGTATATAAGCGTGTTTTAATCATTTCGTCTGACAGAGGAACGCGAGGAAGAAATTTTCACGAACCTGAGAGCGCATCTCTTTTGGGAGATGGTGCTGCTGCAGTTGTCTTAGAACCATCACTAGAATCTGAAAAAAGCGAATTATTATATTTTCATATGAATACATGGCCTAACGGTGCAACCTTGACCGAAGTAAGGGGCGGTGGAACGAACAAACATCCTCAAGATAAAAACACTACGAATGAAGACAATTTGTTCTCAATGGATGGCCCAAGAATCTATAAAATTGCTAGAAAGCATGTCTATAAAATGATGTTAAAGACTCTTAAAAAGACTGGATTAAAAAAAGAAGATATTCATTGGATTATTCCTCATCAAGCTTCTGGTAAAGCAGTGGAGGCCTACGTTTCAGCAGGTGGATTTGATAAACATAGGGTCATTAACATTGTTTCAAAGTATGGAAACTGTGTCGCTGCTTCAGTTCCTATGGCATTGGCCATTGCAGTGCAAGATGGAAGAATACAGCGTGGCGACTACGCTTTATTGATCGGAACAGGTGCAGGACTTTCTGCTGCCTGTGCTTTAATTAGATATTAATATNAAGAAAGCCACNTTACGNGACTTTNTCTAAATCATTTATTGANGTAAANGCTTTTATTTCAATAANATCATCTTCTTAACAGTTCTGAAATCCCCAGCCTGCATTGCATAGATATACATTCCAGCAGATATAGGCTGACCAAATTCATTAGTTGCATTCCACTGGGTAATTTGATACCCAGCATTTTGAAATTCATTAATTAANGTTTTCACTTTTCGCCCTCTAATATCATAGATCGTAATAAGCACATGTGAGTCTTTTGGCAGATCATATCGAAGACTGGTTGTTGGATTGAACGGATTTGGATAATTTTGATGAAGTGCAAACTCTGTTGGTAGTAATTCTCCATTAACAGATAGAACATCACTTGCATCTATTGTAATACTCCAAATNTCATTAGACNTNGTCGTATCTATNCCATCCGTAGCGTATACTGTCCAATCACAGCTAACCACACTCTCACCCAATAAACCAAGTTCCTGTGCAAGGATATCGTAAGGAAGTTGAATTATTGTATCCGAAACTGCAGTATCAATCAAAGCAGTGATTTCAGGCGAGAAAGGCCCTCCATAGAATTCAAAGCCATAACTAATGCTATCACCATCAATATCATAGCTGGAAGACCATCCTAAATAAAGAACAGTACCCTGTGAAATCGAATTTGGGGTGATTACAACGGTTGATCCAGTAGCTGGTCCAATCAATGAAAAAACTTCAGGAGCATCATTCACTGAGTTAACAGTCAAAACAAACTCTGTAGTATCTGAAAATTCATTATCGGTAACTGACACCGTAATATCTGCCATACCATGCCAGTTTTCCGTTGCAGTAAAGGTTAGGGTATCCATACTTATAGCTATAGTAATATCTTCTGATGAAGAGGTTGCTGTATAGTAAAGTATATCTTCAAGATTCTGATCACTTGCATTTACGATGATCTCATATGTTTGATCCTCATTCATAACTTGAGGTTCAATNGGCTCAATTTCTGGAGCAAAGTTTATATGAATGAATCCCTCAACTGCTTCAGAAAAATCCCCACTATTGCCACCAAAGTCTGTAGCGGTCAAAATATAATAATATGTTGTAAACAACTCCGCAGTACTATCTACCATACTCATATGGGTTACATCACCAATATGGTAATCATTATGAGGCTCAAAATCAGCATTCTCATGCCTATATACTGAAAAATGGTGATAGTCTTCACCAGCATAATCCCAATCTAAAACAATATGATTCCCAACCTGATTAGCAGAAACATTTATGGGAACACCTGGTATTATGTCATCTGTTGAATAACCNTAAGCAGATTGACTGAAAAAAGTACCTTCTTCCATACCAGCGACTATCCTAAACTCTGTCATACCANTTCCCATTATGCCTGAATCCTGCAATGTGTGGACCAACGTAACATACCTATTACTTTGGTATGCAACACTACTGTTTGAAGCTATCCAAGCACCGTTATCATTAAGTTCAACAGTATATAATTCTGTACGCTGATTGCCAAACAAGCCATCAAAATAACTCCTTGTGAACTCGATTGTAACCCATCCTCCTTGATCGGGGGACACATCGTTTATNTTAGTAATAATNGGATTTATATTTGGAACAATTTGAGCATGAAGCCATACTCCACTTTCTTCCAATTCGGGNTGAGAAGTGTTTATATAAAGCATATCGTTATACCCTCCTTCATCTAGTCCGCCTGAGGCCAATAGTACTAAAGTATCGGAACTGAAAGGTAATAATTCCATTTCATTCCCTTCTAATATTGAAAAAATGTTAGATTGGTTTTCAAGAGCAAATGATAAAGAAACAGCGTTTGAATCGTAATTCATTACCTCGACAAAATCATATAAGGAGGTGTCAAACATTACCTCTCCGAAATCAAACGTATTAGAATCTTGACTTTCAAAACTGGACGTAAAACTAGGTGTACCTACAACTCTCATATTATGAATTATTTCTATANTNGGATTAAAGATNTCATTACTTAAAAGAGAAGAAATAGCTAAATATTCTCCTTTAATCATTCCTGTAGATTCATATGAGGCAACAATATCTAAATTTTCTCCACTGGCAAGANTTCCAAAGGAAGGCTCGAAGGAAACAAAAGTTCCTNCTCCAAGGTATTGAACCGAATTAGCTAAAACTCGAGCCTGGTCATCAGTATAGTTCCAAAAACCAAAACCTAAAACCACCACATGTCCTTCACCAACTGATTTACTAAAAATTGCATGGCTATATTCATAATTAGTAGTATCAGAAACTAAATTCATAACGCTTTCCACATTAAAATTATTAGGATCATTTTGCTCTAAGTAGCTCGTTACTATATAGTTATATTCAAAGCTGTTATCNATCCCCGCCATAATAGGATGACTTTCATCCCAAAGGCTACCTGCATTACCCTCCTTAAATAAGGTTGAGTCGCAACAATAACTAGATTCTGCCCATCCTGAGCCAAAAATTCCTGTAGATGACCAGTTCTGTTCACCTATAAATAAAAGCCTACCACCAGTTAAAATAAAATTTTGGATTGCCTCTCCAAATCCNAGTCCAAGCAAATCATATTCCTGTACATTATGNCCAAAGGGTACCATTAAAATATCTGTTCCGTTTGANGATAAAAATTCCTGGAGATATTCTCCGTCCCAATCTGTATACATTTCATCAATCGTNTAATTTGAATAATANAATGAAAGAGCATCTAAAGTACTCCATACTTGCCATGCATTATCCAAAAGCACAGTAATTTTCAAACTTCCATCTCTGCTTCGATGTGCTTCTGGAGGGAGAATTTTTCTGTTTGAATTTAAATTCGATACAATTTCAAATTTAGTATTTGTGGGAAATTGATTCTTCAATGATGGATTTGAATGAACCTTTTTAGAACTGAAGACATGTCTTAAACTTTTATGATTCAAATTATCGGTATTTCTGTTCTTATATTTTTCAGATTTGAATGAGGGAATTGAACTTTTAGAAAAAGGTTTACTGGTCTGCTTCCTATTTATCGTAGTTAAGATTTCTTTTTGGATTTCCAATGTTNGTTNTGGAGTAAACAACATTTGATTAGCCCATCTAGAACGGAATTCAGATATAGTCTCGGAAGATCCTACAGGTCCATCAATATTCCTAACTCCCTCTGACCCGATCGACCAATAAAGATCACTCCCACCTGTATTTGATAATTGAAAAATTTTAGTGATAGTGTCATTCTGAGGTATATAGAAACTATTAGAATCACTTGATACAACTGCCACCGGTGGAGTAATTCCTTCTCCAGAGAAGGCAANCAAATAAGAAATGAAATTCTCGTCGTTAGTATTGAGTGTCAATGAACCTACGTGAATTCCCTCATTTAATGGATTATAATTAATTGTCATGGCTGCGCTATCGCCTGGCGCTAATTCAAGGTTCGATGATTCCACATTATAGAATTCACCTTCCACTATTGTCTCTATGNTTAGAGTACCTGTTCCTTCGTTCCAAAGGAAGAAATCATGCGTGGCTTCGTTTCCGATAAAAACCTCACCAAAGTCAAGGCTTTGATTCTCAGGCCAGATATTAAATTGAGGTATGCCGAGCACTGTAATAGAAACTGGTATATTTATCTCAGGGTAATTTNCTANATCAGTCGAAATTAAAAGATTTCCATTGTAGCCACCCACCATATTATAGGTACTGTAGGTNAGATTAATCCCNATATTATCTCCAATTAATAATNTTCCAGAATTTGGATTAATGCTAAATCCACCATCCTCTACAGAAAAATCCAATCCATTATCGTCCATCTGTAGCTCTGCGGACCAAGAAATTGGATAGCCACCGCTATTAGAAATTGACATCATTTCTTCTTCGCCCTCCCCATTTGTATATAATTCTAATAAAGCTGTATCAGGGTTATAATCTAAAATACCAGGCTCCATAGAAAAAGAAATTGGTACTTCTAAAAGGTTATTCTCAAGATCATTACTCTCTATTAAAAGGCTTAGCAGATTGTCACCTGATTGATAATTTTCTGTGAAAATTTCTACGCCAACTGTTTGACTTTCTCCTGGCTCGATTGTTCCACTATTGGGAACCATTTCAAAACTATTTAATGAAGCATAATATGCAACTTGCCGAATCATCTCTGCTACATCAGGACAACAGTTTGGGTTATCGTTATAATCCCAATTGAAAAGAATTATTCGACCATTACCATAGGATTTTTCAACTAATAAAGGTACCTCTCCGAGGCTATTGTGATTTATAGTGACAATTACATCTGCATCCGGATCATTTATACTTATTCCCAACATAAAATCGGTAGGCTCTTGCCCAACACCTAAATTTTGCCAGTCTATATTCATTCCTAACCAGTGAGATACATCAACAAAATTAACACTTTGAGATCCACTGCCTGAACCACTCACGTTCCCAGAAATAATACCCCAATTTTGAATTGGGTAAGTATTACTTGACCATTCTCCAACCCATGTTCCTCCGTTGTATATCCACTCTAATGTTTCTAATGGATTAAGATCACTACCTCTAATATTAAATAGGACGTCAAGATTATCATCTAGATCTTCGGGATAATAATAACTTGCATAATTAGCTGTAAGCTCAGGATGCTCACTTATAATTTCATCTATAATATTATTATTATAAACTAAAATATTATGATCATCTCTAGTTGTGCTTCTGCTAATAGATATATCATTTCTAATACCGTGATGCTGATCTATAAAAACAGTTCTGTTCGTAAATATATGTCGGTATTGATCACCCGAAGAGGTTCCGGGACTAAAACCAGCCGGTATGGTAAATTCTAAAATAGCATTTGAGCTACGATTCTCATCAGCCAAATTGAAAATATTTGTGGAATACTCTAAGGGTATGTCTCCGTCATTGAATATGGTAAATTCGGTTTCAAGTGCTTCTCCATATACAACTTGCCCAAAATCATAAGATTCTGGGGTAACGGAAATAACCGGTTGTTCTGAATCTTCAATTAAACCTGGATGATCAGTGCTCCACTCTGCACCATATATAGATCCATTATTACCATTGCTACTAAGATCGTTTAATACATTTCCTTCACCTTCGTTGAAATTCCAATAACCAACTAAACCACTTTCAAGACCTGTGGGGGATAAAGTCAAATAAGATTCTATCTCTGCTTGGGATAAGGCTTGATTCCAGATAGATACCTCACTCATATTACCATCCCAGTAATCTATATTTCCCCAACCAGATGCTATGCTGAGCGGATACGATGTATCATTAATATTGCCTGGGGAAACATAATCGGATGATACCATCAACTGACCATCAAAGTAAATGTGAGCTCTAACTCCATCAAAAACACCAACAACATGATGCCATCGACCTGGAATAAGGTGTGCTGAAAAAGGCTCGAAACGAAGATTGATTGAAGCACCATTATCTAACTTTATATTAAATCTTAATGCATCATAATCGTATTCAGTCAATAATCCGTAAGAAAGATTAGCATTTGCAGCTTGATGTTGATATTTATCTAAAAGAGCATACCCACCGTTTCCGCTACTCCAATCTGGATATGAATCAAATCGGACCCATGTCATAACACTTAATTCTGACATTCCAACCTGATTTTCATTATGAGGAATCTCGATATAATCGTCTACTCCATCGAAACTAAGAGAATGATTTATATATTGGTCATCTGTCGATTGATAAGAATAAGCGCCCATATCTGATATAGAACCATCCGAATCGAGAGGGAAATCGGGGTCTCCTGAATCTATACACGGGGAGGATGGTTGGAGCGTAAAATCACCATTATCGGGGTCAACAAAAAGTGGATCAAGATCTATTACACCCTCACCTACAAAGTTATTTACAAGACTATACGAGATGTCTATCATACCTTCATTCGTAATATTCTCAATAGTATTATTAAAAATTATTGAGTTAGTAATTTCTACATTTGTAGCAGATCCATAGACTTTAAGCCCCTCCGGGTAATTTTGAGTAATAGTGCAATAAGTTACTTTGGCAGATGAATTCCCATTATTACTTGCTACTCTAATTCCTCCACCTTGATCGCCTTCAGCACTATTCCCAAAAATAAGACATCTTTCAATAATTACAGACGAGCCTATACCATCTCCAGCAACATAAATAGCACCACTTGGTGCCCCATTTATTCCATCTAAAATGCAATTACTAACTTTTGGAGCTCCAGCATCAAGAATTGATATACCATCATTTCCATCATTTTGAATATTAAAACCTGAAATATGCGTATCGCTGGAATAATTATGATTGTGCAAAGTCACAGCTGGAAGATTATTTCCGGTTCCTCCATCTATAATAGTATTGGTTGGATTTTCGCCAATTAAAGCAACGCTTTTACCATTGAAATTGATATTTTCGAAGTACACACCTTCAGAAACATGAATTACATCACCATCATTTGAAGCATCAATAGCTTGTTGAATAGTTGCATAGTCTCTAGGAACTTCAATTACTATTGACTGCATGGGTGCATCAAGCTCTAATGCATAACCACCATGTAGAGAAAAGTGATTTTCATTCCCAGATAGATCGTTTACCTGACCATTAACTGGATTACTGAAATCAAGATTTACAATAGTATTTTCACTATTTTGGAGTGGAAATATTGGAGAGAAAGGATTGTTCTCATCATACGCACCATATGGAATCCCTGATGAAATCTTAACACCAGCATATCTACAATCAAGCATATGATCTCCTGCAAATGGAGAGTGGTTATTCAATCGAATTGAAT
>PBWC01000035.1 GCA_002729095.1 Methanobacteriota archaeon | reverse complement strand
TTGACCAATGCGAACCTAGCTTATGCCAACTTGACCGATGCGGACCTCCGTTATGCCGACTTGACCAATGCGAACCTAGCTTATGCCAACTTGACCGATGCATACCTCTACGGAGCCGACTTGGCCGATGCGTTCCTCGGCAGTGCCTACATGACCAATGCGTTCCTCAGTCAAGCCGACTTGACTAATACGGACCTACGCTATGCCAACTTGAGCGATGTGGACTTCTACATGGCCGACTTGACTAATGCGTACCTCTACAATGCCGACTTGACCAATGCGATGTTTGACAGTGCCGACTTGATCAATGCGAACCTCTACAATGCCGACTTGATCAATGCGAACCTCGTTTATGCCGACTTGACCAATGCGGACCTCACTTATGCCGACTTAACCGATGCGTTCCTCGGTTATACCAACTTGACCGATGCGAACTTCTACCGGGCCGACTTGACCAATGCGCGCCTCGTTTATGCCGACTTGACCGATGCGGACCTCCTTTATGCCGACTTGACCGATGCGAACCTTAACGGTGCTACTGTAACCAACGCTAATTTTGGTTACACCATATGGTCAAACACAATTTGGACTGATGGTGTTGCTTACAATACTAATCAAGCATGATTAAACGAGTCTGCTAAACAACTGCACTGACTCATCGCCCCAGGTGATTGTTTGATTGAGACTTAAGCCTGCATCGCTAATTGTTTGCGCATCAATACCAGAAGGATATGGTGATTGATGCTCAACATCTGCTTGAACCAAATAGAATTCATCAACCAATCCAGAATTAATGAAATGCTTGATTGTAATCGGTCCACCTTCTACCATAAGTCGCTGAATTTCCATATCACCAAGGCGGTTCAACAAAGCGGGAATATTACTGAAATCATCACTTAGGACAATTGTCTCTCCACCATCGGTCAATACTTTAGAATCTTGAGGAATCCTTCCATTGGGGTCGATTACAATGCGTAGCGGTTGCCGCTCAGCAGGAACTCGACGGATGTTTAGTGATGGATTATCACGGATGATGGTTTCAACACCGACTAGAATAGCATCGCATTCTTTGCGTAATTGATGAACGGCATCAAGGCAGCCTTCAGAAGTAAAACGACCGGCAGATTGGCTACGATCATCCACTGAACCATGCTTGTCAACTGCGAGTTTTACTGTAACTATCGGCCTTCTGTGCTTGCACCAATACAGGAATTCTCGCATTTGATGTGCTGCTTTAGATTCAAGTAATCCGGTTTCAACCTCAATTCCTGCATCCTTGAGCACCTGAATTCCTTGACCACGAACCGTTGGATTAGGGTCATAGTGAGCAATTATGGCTTTGTTAATTCCAGCCCACATCAAAGCCTCAGTACATGGTGGAGTGCGACCAAAGTGATTACACGGCTCAAGAGTAATGTAAGCAGTAGAGCCGTTAGGCGAGTGACCTTTTTGCTCAGCGTCGTGAATTGCCATCTGCTCAGCATGCAGACCACCAAGATGGTCATGCCAGCCTTCAGCGATAATTTGGTTATCTTTGACAAGTACGCAACCGACCAAAGGGTTAGGTGAAACTCGTCCTCTACCGGTCTCGGCAACTTCAAGGGCACGAGTCATGAACTGGACGTCAGATTCACTCCATTCCATGCTCTGCACCGAGTCTGCGTGTGGCTTTGTATAATTGAGTGCTTGCTTTTTCCCAATAGGGAAGTATTCATGCGACAAACCCCTATCGGATAGTATGGCCTCAAGTGATAGTGGACCTGCAATAATCGAGTTTTTGCCCGATTTAACCACTAAAAAAAAGAAAGGTGTGCATCGTCCAATCTATGCTGAAGTTTTCACTAAACCATCCATTGAAGATAAACCTGCAAAAGTCATTCATTTGATGGTTAATCCATTTTCTGGAAAAAAAAGAGGTGAAAAAATCGCAGAGCAGGCTAAAGCAATGTTTGTAGAGAAATCAATTGTAGTCAATACATTTGTTTCAACCTATTCAGGAGAGTTAATCGATTTAACAGCGAATCTAGAAACAAAAGATTCCGATATCGTTGTCGTAGTTGGCGGTGATGGAAGTTTATCAGAAGTTATTACAGGGTTAATGCAATCTGGAAAAAATTGTAGACTTGGATTAATTCCTGCTGGAACGGGAAATTCAATGGCTAATGATCTAAGAATAAAAAGCACAGAAGATGCGGTGGCAAGAATTTGCGCTGGCCACTATCAGATGCTTGATTTGGCCAAGGTAGACATGGTTGCTGGACTGCCAGGAAATGAAAACGGAAAGTTAACTCGCTACAGTGCTAATCTAGTTACTTGGGGGCTCGGAGTAGATTCAACAATCAAAGCAGAGAAAATGCGATGGATGGGGCCAATGCGCTATGATGTAGGTATTTTGATGGCTATAATGGCTAATAATCGACGACAAGCGACACTTACACTGGACGGTCATGCTATTGAAAATGACTTCACTCTATTCTTGATTCAAAATAGCCAGACTGGTGGTTCTCTACTCCCGCTAGCCCCCGGCGCTTCTCTTGATGATGGTATAATGGATATCGGAATTTTGAAGAAAATGAAACGAGGTCAAATTCTCAAAGCCTTCAGCCAATTGAAAAAGGAAGGAAGGCATGTATTCCACCCTATGGTTGATTATCATAGATTCAAAACCCTAGAAATTTCTACTCCAAAACCTACAGCAATAAATGTTGATGGTGAAAATATTGGTTCAACCCCTCTGAAAATGGAAGTAATGCCCAGTGCATTGAAAATGATTCACTCACAATGAGAAATCAGAGAAGTCATCTTCTTCGCCAAAGCCACTTTGCTTTGGCTCATACTCAGGCTCGACCTCAGGTTCTGGTTTTGAGCGTTTGACACTCTTTGTTTTTCTGACGGCCTTCTTTTTTCTTACTGGTCGGGATGATTCACTATTGGCAATACTGGAAAAATGTTCGCGTTTTGGTTTGGTAGGTTCGTTGGCAACCACATTACTGGAACTTATTTTTCTAGGTGACTTTGAAACTGGAGGCTCCCATGATTGACTACTTTCTTGTTGGTAGGTATATTCTTGTTCATGGTACACTTTTTCCTCAGTTGTCTTATCCATTTCTATGGATTCAACAGTTGCTACTACCGAAGATGATCCGCCACCAAATTCTGATGCGCTACCCATTGATGGAGATGAAGAAAGAACGCTATCTAAATCAAACCCTGAGATTTCTGTTTCCTCGTTAGACTTGGTCGATTTCTCTTGTTTGGCTTTTTCTTTTTGTGCCTTTTCCTCTTCCATGGCTTCTCTTTCGATCTGCTTTTTCCTTTCTTTAGGTGAAATCATTCCCATGGCTTTAGATCTTCTTAAATCTGACGCTACCTTCTTTATCTTCTCCATGCCTTCTTTACCAAGCAAGGTTTTCATTGTAGACTTTGCTCCTTGAATGACGAATAATTGTGAGAGAATAAATAATCCAATTCCCCCACCAACACCAACAATCAAAAAGAATAGAATAAATCCTATTCTACCAAAGAAAGGAACATCTCCATATTCCCACTCGTTTTTAGCGTCGCCGTCATCTGAAACTACAGCATCTTCCAAGACTATTTTATCTACTAAAACGTAAAAATTCTCGATATTATTTGAGCCAACAACTAAGTTACAGTTACTATCAACACTTGGTGAATTTGTCGTTTTGTAGAAACCGACTGAGGTTGCTGATCCCGTATTGTTAACCAAGAATCCTTCTATTGTTACTGGCTGATGCCATTCATCAAGAGAACGCATTCCATCGTGAATATTTTCAGTTGTTGGAATCAATCCAAGAACATACCACTTATCTTCACTATCCATATCTATCTCATCTAAATCAGCAGTACCAGCACGAGTCTCTGGGGAAAGTGGTACATTCCAATCCTTCAAATCAACTCTAGCCCCGTCTCCTTCTACAACTTTTTCAGCATCACTAAATGTCATAGATTGAATTGCAACAGAGGCTGTAACAGCATAATCTAGATCTGTAACTCCATTTAATGAATCATGTGAAGCATAAAAATTACTTGCGGCCAAATAACCAGAAAAAGTCACAGGGTAGGTTGCTCCTGGAGATAGAGATGCTGATTCGGAAGGTTCACAGCCAACTGGTTGTAAATTATCAAATTGCATCGATTTATCACCGAATTCAGAACTTATGCTAGCACTATCGGTTGAAAAGTCTACTTCAATACCACCTGAGCCCCAGTTCGTGGTTTCTGGGCCTAAACAACCTGCGAGCGTCATTGACAAAACAAGAACTAGTGCCAAAACCGCCCTTCGCATATTAAAGGAAGAGAGGGTTTAGTTTGATAACTCTTCTATTGAATTTAACAAGTGAATCAATAATTGGCGCAGAGAGAGGGATTCGAACCCCCGCGTCTGAAAGACAGTGGATTTCAAGTCCACCGCACTACCGGGCTATGCGATCTCTGCAACAAGCCGCCGTGCAAGTCCCCATATGAGTGGTTTTCCCTTTGAAGTGGAAAATTATTTTTCGTCATTCGACTTACTGCTTACGTTTATCGCAATTGCAGCAAGTCCTAATGCTAATAATGCAGATAATCCAAACACAAGTGTTGGGCTGACTGCTAACCAGTCATCTGAATCGTCATTAGAACTCTCAATAAGACCAATGTCTTCTGCCAACATTTCGATATCTGAGATGAAGTCTTCAGGATTCCATTGATCTCCAGTCCAAGCCACCCTAGGTTTGCGTTCTTGGTCTAGAATAAATGTGGTAGTAGAATGTCCTACATTGTATTCTTCTTCAACCTCAACTTCGACACAAGAAAGCATAGTGTCTTCTGGCCAGTCATAGCCATCATCACACATACAGTGTTTCGAAGCGCCTGAACCCATTTCCCAACCATGGCCATCACATACCTGGCCATTCTGTTGGTCTATCGAATTTTGAACCGCCCCGGGAATTGGTATGTCAGAATCATTAGTAGTATTTCTTGCCCATGCAATATGCTTTGGCTCAGAAATTGAATCAACACCTAGCATTGAATATTCCCAAGTGGTAGAAGTATCATTCCAAGTATGCAGTTCCCAGTACCACGAAGAATTGTCTTGAGATGGGTCTTCATCATTAAAAGAAGAGAAAAAGTGACCGAACTGGGCATGATTCGTAGAGGAGTAATTGATTCCTGCACCATCAAATGCACCTGTGGTTAGATGCCAAGCGGTGAAATTCTCTTCAAAGCTAAATTTCTGAGTTGTATTTTCAGGATAGACTACTGAAATACTTGGGCCATCGTCTTCCGATGGGCTAACTAGTAGGCCTTCATTGGCATTTGAAGCAAGATAAGCGATATGTGGGTTTTCTTGAGAATCAACAAAGTCCACTCCTACACTAGATTCTTCCCAAGATGTTGAGGACTCATTAAATGTCATAAATTTCCAATACCAAGACAAGTCGGAGGGGGCCTCAACGCCATTAATTCCTGATATCATATTTCCAAACTGTGAATGTGTAGAATAATTCAAACTAATGTTATTGTTTTCAAATAATGTATGAGTTAAAGTCCAAGCAGTTGGAAGATACATCAATTCGCTAGAATTACCATTTCCATCAACAAATACTACGGTTGAATCGTTAGACTGGTAGCCATTTACTTCACCAATGTGAGCAGAAATTACATTCTTCTGCACCACCAGACCAAACTCTTTCCAAATATCTTCCAATTTCTCTAAGTCTCCAGTTAAGTGAGACCAATTCACATTATGCAAATCGGTATATTCTTTTAACCTCTCAGGTGTATCAAATTCCGGATCAACTGTGATTGACATAAATTCAATTTGATGGGCATACTCAACGGGTAAGCCTTGTTGAACTGATTTCAATGCCTGAGTGATGACTGGACAAACATCCGGACATCTAGTGAAGATAAATGCAACAACTAGTATTTCTCCAGGGCCGTGGTGGAGGTTTACCTGATCGCCATTTTGATTGATCAAAGAAAAGTCTGAAACCTCTCCTCTAGAAAGTTGATATCCTTTGTAATTATTTGCAGAGGCAGAAGGAATTGTAGAAGCCATTAGCAAAACTGTAATCAGTATTGTAATCCACCTATTTGACATATTTCTCACTAGTCATTCATTATGTTATAATCAATATCAGCGGGTAGCGTAATCCCAGTCAGGAGTACACCAGGACGGTAGTTCTGTAACTGCTTCTGGGTTAGAAAGTCCAATACCCCAAAGCATCAAAAGAACAAATAGAACTGGGAATAATGCTGTTCTTGTATATATTGATGGGTCACCTCTCAAATGCATAAAGTAGGCTGCAATACCGTATCCTTTGATTATACCAACACCGATTAGAATTACCCAGACCATGAGTCGAGTAACCTCAATTTCAGTACCGGGAATTTCATCAAAGAATACTGCTCCAACTTCAAATAGTGTAAAAAACATCAAAACAATAAAATTCCAGAAATAAATATCCTTTCCAGTCTTATCTAATAGCCATTTTTCAATTCCTGTAGCTGCATGTTCTCCCACTTAATCACCTCAATACAAATAAAATGCTGGGAAAATAACTACCCAAGCCAAATCCACAAAGTGCCAATACAAACCGAAATATTCGATCCCTTGGCCATTTTCTTCATCATAGCCAACAGTATCAGCTTTGAAAATCAAGTAAAGCATAATTAGTAAACCTACGAAAACGTGTAATCCGTGAGCGCCTGTTGCAACGTAGAAAATTGAACCTTGAGGTGAACCGACATCAAAACCTTCTGCAACTAAATGACTCCATTCTACTAACTTTAGTACAATAAACATCGAACCTAGAAGTAAAGTTGCAATCAAATAGTTTCTAATTGCCTTTTTCTTATCAGGGAGGAAAATTCGCATGAAATTAGTAGGTGCTTCCCAATTCTTGTCTTTAGCAATCTTCAATGCTAAAACGATAGTATAGGATGAAATAATCAAAGCAAACGTGTTAATTGCGCCCGGCATCAATTTTTCCCAATCATATCTGAGTAGGTCTGAAGCAGTTACGACTGTTCCTTCAGCCACTCCATAACAAGAATCTCCTTCTTCTGATGCTCTGATTGCCCAGTCTGTACACCATTCTGTACGTACACGTAGATATGATGAAAAGAATGTTGCGAAAACCATGACTTCTGACATGATAAATACCCAAACACCTGCCTTTCTGATGTGTTCACCTTCAAATGGAGCAGAGGTTGCAATTTGTTCTCCATATCCTATGAAAGGTAAGTCTTCTTTCCACCAGTTGGCGATTCCAAACAATATAACTGTCAGACCAACAAAACTCAATGCAAAATCACTAAACGCGAAAGTTCCACCTTGAGACATCAAAGCCTTACAGGCTACAACGAAACTTGGGAATCCCATAAGGAATAACAGTACACCTAAACTGAAGATAATCGGTGATGATGAGCCGTGATGCTCCTCATGATGGTCATCATGACCATGGTCATCACCATGTCCGTGCTCTTCATCGGGTTGTAAAGCATTAAACAAACCACCAATCCCAAGGAATGATGCATAAATAAAACACATCACGAGAATTGTTAATCCTGCAACTCGGTAAGTTAGGAATGAATGATGGGTTTTCTCATATTTCTGTTTCAAAGTGTCGAGGTCACTTTGTGTTGCTAATGGATCTTCTTTAGCATCATAGTACTCTTCCTTGGCGTCCATGTAAACCTCATGCTTTTGATTAGCAACTCCAACGCCAAGTGCTGCAAATGCAATAATTCCTATGGTAAGAAAAACTCCAGCCATCATTACTGCACGCATCCATGTCGAATTTTCGACATGGTTGTTGTGGGCACTCATTCCTCAACCCCCTTTGATTTTCCTTTCCATAATTTATCTGAAATTGAACCCTTATCTGAGTGATGGCCATACAGTTCATTCATATCCCCTTGTGTTGGAATATTATGGAAAGAAGGTGTTGGAGGTGGCGATGTTGTCGACCATTCAAGAGACCAACCGCCCCATGGATCTTTGCCTACTGGTTCCCCTGTTCTTCGAGATTGGAAAATATTCCATGCAAGAAGTAATTGGCTCAATCCGAAGATAAAAGCAAATATGGTTACAGCCATATTATACTCAGCAAATCCAGTCTCTTCCAGATATGAATGAGTTCTTCTGGGCATGCCCATAATTCCTAACTTGTGCATAGGCCAGAATGCGGCATTGTAAGAAGCAAAACCAATTAAGAAATGCCACAATCCAAGAGTTTCATTCAATTTTCGACCTGTTACCTTAGGATACCAGTAATAGACTCCGGAGAATAAAGCAAAGATTGTTCCACCAATGAATACATAATGGAAGTGTGCAACTACGAAGTAGGAATCGTGGAAGTGAATATCAAGTCCCGCAACTGGGAAGAACATTCCTGAAATTCCACCGAGTGTGAAGGTAACGAGGAAGCCAAGTGACCAAAGAGTGTGAGTTTTCATGACCAAACTTCCTCCCCATAAGGTTGCTAACCAGTTGAAAATCTTGGCTCCGGTAGGGATAGCAACTGCCATCGTTGTAACCATGAAAGCAGCACGCCAAAATGCATCCATACCGGAGGTTAGCATGTGATGGCCCCAAACAATGAAACCAACTACTCCTATACCTGCCATGGCAAATACCATTGACTTATATCCGAAAATCGAACGGCGCGCACTGGTTGCTAGTACTTCGGAAACAATACCAAATGCTGGTATAATGACAACATATACTTCGGGATGTCCGAAGAACCAGAATAGGTGCTGGAACAGCAATCCATCCCCGCCACTAGTGAAGAATACTGTGCCTATGGTATGATCAAATAGTAAGAATACTAAACCAATTACCAAAGCAGGTAAAGACATGTAAAGCATGAATACGCTAACGAATACAGACCAAGAGAATAGAGGCATCTTCATCCAAGTTACACCTGGGGCTCGCATTGTAAACACTGTCGTGATGAAGTTAACACCACTGAGTGTAGATGATGCACCAAGCATCAACATTCCAGAGATAAATGCAGTAGTACCAATATTAGAACCATATTGTGCCATTCCTTCTCCAAGGTTAGCCTCGGTCAAGGAGGAATAAGGAGGGTACATAACCCATGTAATGTCAGCAGCTTCACCTGTGAAAATACCAGTGTAAATCAAAGGACTAGAGAATGCCAATAGCCATAGACCCATTGCATTGATTCTTGGGAATGCCAAATCTTTAGCACCAATCTGTAGAGGCAGTACATAATTCATGAATCCTGCAATCATTGGCATAGCTGCAAGGAANATCATNGTAGTTCCATGCAGNGTGAAAAATGANTTNTANTCNGTTTCNGTNAGGAANGTATTNTCTGGTATTGCNAGTTGNATTCTGAANAACAGTGCNAGGAANCCTCCNACNANGAAGAAAATAAANCCGTAAAGGAAATACAGAATACCNACTTCTTTGTGNTCGGTNGTNGTCAACCANGGTTTCANATANGCCCAGAANTTACTGATNGANNATGNTTCAGGNGAGCGNGAATANTAAACCCACATNACCCCTAATANTACNAAANNNANGGANAGTGCAATTGCGGTCAAAAGTAATACCAATGCTCTAACGCTAGGTGCTAATTCTCCTGCGTTAATTCCACTAATTGTAGTTTGATAAGAATTCCACATATCACCTTGTGATCCTGTTCCACCGTTGACTGCATTGCCGTGGATTTTGAAATCGGCAAAAACAGTGTCATCGGCAGGTGCAACCCATTCGAAATCCCAGGTTCTAACTTTATTACCAGCATCGGTGTGAGTTAAACCTCCGTCCATTTCATGACTCAAGGTTGGATCCACGGAGGTAACTGTACCTTTGGATGCAAGTATTCTAAATCCACCAGCACGTGTATTCCAACCATCTTCTTCAATCCCATCAGCCCAAATATCCATTACATCATTTGTCACTGTTACTGTGAAAGGATAGGTTTCACTAGCGTTGAATTCGGTTGGAAGTCCTGTTACTGTAACAGTAGTATCAGATGATGGCCCGCCGTGACACGAACAGCCGTTATCTCCAACATTATTGATACCGCCAGGGGCAGCGGTAAACTGAGGAAGAGCAAACATCGAAAGAAGGACTAATCCCAAGAATCCAATTGCTATTTTACGCATCAATTATTCCCTCCACCAGTTTTCTTGACGCCTGTATCTTCGTCACAGAAAACCTGTTGTCTTGTGAATTCATCTATGTAAGAGACCACATCCACTTTTCCAACCATCTTAGAATGGTCAAGGCCACAATATTCAGCGCAGCGGATGTCGAATGTACCCGGATCATCAGCCATAAACCACATCACTGTACCACCCTCAAGACCAGGAACTAGATCTTCTTTCACTCCCCATTCTGGAAGCCAGAAGGAGTGTTGTACTCCCCAATATGTGCTGTTTAGTTCAGAATAGTCATTTGTGAGTGAGAATAAAGAAAGAACTACTTCTTCATCACATGGCACTACCAAGTGTTCTCCTAAAGCCGTTGATAACTCGTGGTCAAATGGTATATGTTGCCAAGTATGAAGAACGTCACCTGAGGAATCTATAACTTCGATTGTAGAGAAGATGGTCCTATCAAAACTAGAAAGTATCCGAAGTGAGCCTAGGTCAGAATCGAGTCCGTAGTCAATACTTACTCCACCTATCGTTATGGTCGCATTCGTTGCACCGGATTCATTACCAAACTGAATAACTAGGTCTTGACCCCAATTGACATCTATATCGGTCTCTCTTGGGTCATCTTGCCAAGTCAATTCTTCATTATAATGGAATTCCCAAAACCACTGCTTTCCTACAACTTCCATGTTGAATGACTCATCTTCATCTGGAATTACCCATACAGCTGTATTGGAGGACAATGCTAGAACTACAAGCCATACTACAATTAAAGTCGGAAGAACGTAAAAAAGAACTTCGATCTTTGTATTGTGCCTGTCTACTGGGAAAGAACCAACGACGATATGATCGATATCTGTTGTATCAGGAACTATGTTCTGTCGATATCTAGCCATGGCATAAAAAAGCCATCCGAATGTTAAAACTCCAACTATAATACTCCAAAATAGAAATTTGTCGTAAAGCACAGAAAAAACGGTATCGTCTGCTGGCATGGTGTTGACCTGTTCTACCGCCCAAGTAGTGGACCTTAAGGATTTGGAGAATAAGGCAAAAATCCAAGAGTTTTACAACACCTTGTGATGTGATGCAGTACGTCACTTTTCATGATACTATATGAACCTTAGTTTTTCCTTTAGATGTCGCGCCGAGCGAGTAAAATATGTCTGCTTTGTGGGCAAATTATTAAGAAGATTGTCGGTGATTTTGTGCGAGTAAAAAAAACTGCAAGAAATTCGAATAATCAAGACAAAAGGTTCGAATTGGCAGGTTTGGCGCTTAGTGAACAGAGAAGCAGGAATCGAGATTTGGATTTTCCAATTTTAGTAGAGGGTAAAAGAGACAAAATAGCATTGCAATGTCTCGGTTTTACCGGTCAAATTGAAGTGCTAAATCGCGGATGGACAATAGATAGAGTTGTAACCTCGTTATTCGAAATCTACGGGCAGAGAAATCCTACCGATTCAGGACCGGTAATCTCAGTTTTGATGGACTGGGATAGAACTGGCGGGCGTTTACAGAAAAAATTGATTCAATTGATGGAGGGTTTGGACATGAAGGTTTGCCAAGAAACTCGAAATGTATTGATGAAAGCAATCAAGCCTGAAACCAGAGTTGTTGAAAGTTTGAAAGGATTGTCCAGTAAATTATTGCCAATAATAGATAGTTATGATTATCAAAATTAATCTCTATCTCTCCAACTGCCAGAGTTAATTACGTTGTCTGATTCCCCGTTGTATAAGTATGTCCATGCCCATTTTGGACTATTTTCATCATTTACTTTTGTAATTATTCGTGTAAACATAGAATCCTCAGTATCATAACCGTGAAAGCCTTCAATCCAATCTAACTTTTCTAGGCAGTTTTCGATTTCTTGACAATAGTATAATTCGCCTTTAATAACTAAATTAAAATCATGAACCATACCTGGAAAACTTGACAAGTCCAGTAGTTTGCCATTAATTGATTTTTGACCTAAAAATTCCGCAGAATATTGTTCCATTAAACCATTCCTAGATTCTTGTTTCATTAATGTACCATAAACAAAAATATAGTTTAACGTTGAATTTTTCAATTTTGTACTAACAGATAAATCCAAGAATTCGGTGGGTAAGCCTCTTTTTATCAATCCATTACGAATTAAATTGGTATATTCTAAGGTAGGTTCAACAAACCTATTTTCTATTTTTTCTTGACAAACAACGTAAATTAGTGCTTTTACCACACTACCATCAAATTTGATTACTTCGACCCACTTTCTTTCATAACAATTGTACTTCACTCCTTCTTTAACATCCATTAATTCAAGAGTTTTCGAATTTAATTCGAATAAAACTCCAGGTACTAAATTTCCAACAGATGATGGTACAACATCGGCTGCCCCTCCTTCTCTACTGCCTGAATAATAATGAAACTTTAATTCATAATCTGGAAGAAATGCTGGCTCTAGTTCGACCATGCCGGATGGGTCGGCCTTCTTGTTAGCACACCATTTGGTCCAATCTTCAAAATCAAGATTGGAGCCATAGGCAAAATAAAGTGTAACTTCTGGTTTCATAAAAATCAAAACATACCTATTTCGAAGATATATAAATATTCAAGATTAACTAGTACCAGTTAAAAGCAAGTCCTAATCCAATAAAAGCAATCCAAAATAAAATTCCAACAATAAACAATCCAATATTTACCCAACCTAGAATAAACGCCGCCTTAGCTGTTCCAGCATCTGGATGATTTGGTATTTGATCGGTGATATCCAGCGCTTTTCTAGCCATTATGACTGCGGGAATTGCAGTAACTATGCCGCACAAGGCAAAAGATAGAACCGCTAGAACCACAGCAGTCACAGCGGAGGTTTGAGGGAAATGGCCTACAGCGATGCCTTGCGTGATTTGAATCGTTGACGGTTGGCCGTGTATTTGACTCGGCATTACTTGTTGTTGAGTATTGTAATACTGTTGTGAAGATGAGGTTTGAGTTGGCATCCCTTGCTGGTTGTTATCATACTGAGGCTGTGACAATTCTTGATTGATATTCATTTGCTCTGGCGGCTGATCTTGTTGAGGAGGAGCATCTGGATTAGTTACACCATTCAAATTGCCAGATATTGCGCTATCTTGAATATTATAAGTTATATTTTGAATGATATTTCTATCTTTATCATCAACTTGGCTCCAAAATTGGTCGCTTTCTTCAGTCACTGGATTCACGCCTATTTTCTGCTACGGCCTTTTTCAATAAAAATTCTATCTGTGCATTTATTGAACGGAAATCATCATCCGCCCATTTTCTCAACTCATCATGGAGTTTCGGGTCAATTCGAAGAAGAAGTTTCTTTTTCACCAATTTTTCCCGCCTCGATTTATGTCTATCATTTGTTTTTATTTTATTTCCTGTATTGCTTACCAAATGAATCTACCTCACACGAAATAATATGTGTATACTCGAAAAATAATAGCCCCTAATGAAAGTATACTTATAAGAATCATAATCCCAATAGTGAAATAAAATGTTTTGGGGGCTTCGTCTTTCGTTTTCCAACCTTTATGTTTGACATGTACTCCTTTCCTTAGAAACGTGTATACGGCATAGCCCGTACAGAAGATGAATGCAATGAGATTACCTATGCTTCCCAAAATTAATTCAGTCGGCACCATCTTGATTCCTCTCACTGATACAAAGAGCCTGTGTTGACTACTGGTGTTGTGTCTGTTTCTGAACATAGAACTACTAACAAGTTACTAACCATAGTAGCCTTCTTATCTTCATCAAGTTCGATTATGTCTTTTGCACTTAGTTGGGCTAACGCAAGTTCAACCATGCCAACTGCACCGTCGACAATCTCTCTTCTTGCTGCAACTACTGCACTAGCTTGTTGTCTTCGCAGCATTGCTTGGGCAACTTCAGGAGCGTAGGCTAAGTGGCTGATTCTAGCTTCCAGGACTTCAATACCTGCTCTGCTTAGCCTTTCTTGAACCGATTCTCTAAGTTCTGTTGCCACTACTTCTTGGTGGCTTGAAAGAGCCACTCCTCCAAGATCTTTCTCTTCAATTATGTCGTATGGATACTTCGTAGCCATTGCTCTTAAAGCCGCCTCACTTTGGATTTGTACATAATTTTCGTAATCATCAACTTCGAATAATGCTTCTGCTGCATCAAATACTCGCCAAACAACTACTGCAGCAATATCAATTGGGTTGGCGTTAACATCGTTAACTTTCAACTTTGCAGACTCAAAATTTCTAATCCTGAAAATAACCTTTGTTTTCTCATATAGAGGATTGATGAACCAGCGAAATCCTTCTGTCTTAACTGTACCAGAATATTTGCCGAAGAATTGTAGTACTGCTGTTTCATTTGGATTGATGACTACGTATGAATTCCACATTATGCACCATAAAATTCCAATTATTGATTGCAGTATAATAGCTAAAATTACTCCCAGTGCGCCCCCTCCGTATAACAAGAAAGTGGCTAAAAAGATAATTGGAACAATAATAAGGTGAATGAATAATCCCAAAAAACCATTCATTGAGGACCTTTCTAAATCTCTAAATTGTATCTCATCTGTTACTACGCTTTGTGATTCCATTACTTCACCGGTCTTAGCCAACTAAAACTATATTATAATAATATCTTAATGATATCATTAAGGTATCAAAATATCGTTAAGTTTAATTTACGGTGATGATTATTCAAGACTAGAATATGACCAGACTTTGGTTGTTATGATTGCCATTACTAGTATCTTTGCGAAGTCCCAAACCAAGAATGGTTCAACACCCCATTCAAACGCTTGGGCTAAATTCACAGAATAGGATTCTGCTAACCATAAAGTTCCAATGACGTAAACTGGAATCATCGCTAATGTCCAGCATATGATCTGAGCTCTAATATCAGCGACCCCAGACTTTCTTGAGCGATCAAGTCCCTCAGCAACCAAAGCAGAAGCAATAGGAAATGCCAGCAAATATCCACCGCTAGCAATTAATTTACCACTATCGAATAGCATATCTCCTCCTTCGGCGAAAACCGGTGCGCCAATTGCTCCAGCAATAACATAAATACAACCTGACATAAAGGCGTCATTTCTTCTGAGGTAAACACCAGTTGCAAGAACTGCAAATGTTTGGAATGTATAAGGCACTGGAGTCCACGGTACTGAAAATGCAATTTGAGCGCACAGTGCTGTTAAACCAGCAAAAAATACCATTGAAATTGCTCTTTCTAAATAATTCAAATTGTTTGAACTTAGTCCATGGTGCCATCTAGTTGGTTTATTCCACGCTACTTCATTGAACATGAGTAGTGCTTTAATTGGCGGTTTTTAGTGATTCAGTATTTTTTGTTTCTCCACTAACGAGAATTTTATTCGAGATTGGGGGCGTCCAGTGACCATTTTTTCTACCATGATCGAGTAAGTGCCAATACACTGTTGAGAGTTTAAATTCGGAATTACTTGGAGCCTCTAGTGCTTGTTGAGTGGTTAAAATCGGGGGTAGTTTTTTCCAGGCAATTTTAGAAATTATTGAAAGTGGAAATATCGAAAGTGCAGGACCGTTGACTGGCAAACTCCACATGTTCAACCACTCTCTCTCAATTAAACCAGCCTTAGAAATTGATTCTCTAACCTTTCCCCAATCATTTCCTTCACCGGTTTTTCTCTTAACTAGCCATGATGGATTTACCGATGTGTCTACAGTAAAACCTGATTCTGCTATGGCTTTAGCCATCCAAGGAGCAATATATCCTCCAGGAGCTCTGAACCATGGACGCCAATTTTTACCAACCCTCTTTTTTATTATTTTAGTTGCTTCAGACAATGCTTGTTTGAATCCATCATAATCTTCAGGCCATGCCGACCAAGAACGATGCGAAAGACCGTGGCAACCAATTGTAATGCGCAATGAAAAAGTACTCAATAGCTCAGATAACCAGTTAGTGAAATGCGGAGAATCAAAAAGATCTGCAATAACAAATAATGTAACAGGGTGATTATGGCTTTTCATCCAATTACCAAATCCTTCCATAGCAGCAGTGAATTGTTGAGATAATTCAGCGGTTGAAATTTCTAAATTTTTCTTACTTCGTGTTGGGTGTCCCTGCTGGCCCGGTACGTGTCGGAAATCATCACAATCGACAGTCAACCATGTTCTTTCCAACTGACTCACCTTACTTGATGTCAATTATATGGATTCTATGCGGGACAGTTCTCTTACCTATCTCGATACCAATGAACTCTTCTACTAATTCTCCATTCCATTTGTTGCATATTGATTGAGCGGTCGCAAGACCGGCTTTGTTGTGTGGGTGTACGGTGATTTCAATTCTGAAAAATTCATTCCTAGACTTGAGCCAGGAAAATATCTCGTCAACACATCTAACTGCAATTTTATTGCGCCTAAAGCCAATTCTAACCCAGTAACCTAGATTATAGTTTGAATGTAATAATTGTAATTCATCGCCCAGTCCAATTAACCCTGCAAATTCGTTTTTCTCCCCGATTACTATACTCCAGAAATGCAGTTGATCGGCATCGGACTGTGATTCAACATCGAATAACATATCCCTTAACTGCTTCCTAATCTCTTCGTGGCTATTCAACCATGGTAAAGCGATAAGTGCAGATTCGGGGTCCTCGTTATAAGCCTCAATTACTGCTGAAAGTATTGATTTATTGACGGGAATTAACGAAATATCATCGTCAATTTTTAGAACTGGTGTAAGTGACATTATATCCCCCTAATTAGACAAGTGTGTGATTGCTGTTGAGACCCTCTGGTCATTGGGATATACAGTTTGTGCCATCTTTAACATCCACTGCAAATGCTCTTCTCTTCCCAAATAACGCATTACTGTTCCTATGTGAGTCAACATATCTAGATTATTATTTAGGTGAGGACCGAGTTTGTCAATAGCTTCTGCGGCTTGAACCAATTTTCCATTTTTTACCAATTCTAACAAAGAGACTACCTCACGATAAACTTGTCTTTCATCCCAAGGTTGCTTTGCTGGCCAAGGCCATATTCGATTATTGTGTTGAGGAATAGGAGCTGGTTTTATTTTTTCTTCGGATTCATTTGGAATCTCTGGAACTTCGGGAGTTTCAACTATTTCATTAGGAATATCTGGGATGTCAGGTGTGATGGTAATTTGTTCTGGAATATCTGGAACTTCGGGAGTTTCGACTACTTCATCAGTAATACTAGGTATATCAGGAATTTCTGGCGTTGTTGTTACTTGTTCAGGTATCTCAGAAACTTCCGGAGGTTCTTCAACTTCATCAGGTGTTTTAGGGGCTTCATGATTAAACTCATCTTGAGTAATCGCTGCAGACAAATCTACTTCAATGACTTCACGAGTTTCACTAATTATTTCTGGATCCATGTTTGTTTTTCCTGGAATAGGGATAGAGGTTTTGTGAACTTCATCTATATCGAAATCTGATTCTGAATAAACTGAAAATAAAGAGCCTTGACCGGTATGAACTGGTTCTGCAACCTCTTCTAATGGATTCGAATTTGGAACTACGAAATCTACCTCTTTTGAAGGAGCATCTGAATTACTCAATTCTACTTCCTCAGGTGTTTGATAATTTTTTGTTTCCGATAGCGTAGGCCCTGAACTTTCAATAAACTGAAATGTATCTAAATCGGTTGTAGACTGTTCAAATTGGTCAACTTCGACAGTAACCTCGTCCAATGTGAGTACCGCTTCAACAGCATCTTCTTCTTCGAATTCTTCAAAATCATCGTTCATCAAAGTAGACATTATTTCGGAGTCTGTTGAGGATGGAGTAGCCATCGGTTGATCTCTTGCTGAGCGATCAAATTCATAATAGCATAAAGTGCAATTATCAGCGTCTACGTGATTTGGGGTATTACAATATGGACATATCTTTTCCTCATCCGAGGTGTTCTTCTTACGCCACCCGAACACCTAACCCACCAGTTAATGGGCTCTACAAAGAGGGTTTAAGTGATAGGGTCACACGGGCAATTTATACTTCATTTGATCAATGGCAGATTTGGGATGCACGGGGCGCGAAAATATGGGGAAAAAGGGTTCAATTAGGCGATTGAATAGCGCCCAAAATGAAATCCCTAAAGAAAGAGTTTCTCTAGATGATGAAATGCCTCATATTTGGAAAAGGGGGCAAGATCATTTTAACCGATTCAGTAAATTGATTAAAATTGAGTTAGATGATGAGACTGCATTGGTTGAGGAAAGATGGAAAAAATGGAATAAACAGCGTTTGGTATCTGCTGGATTAACTCTTTTTGAATTAGCTGCCAGAAGCCAAGGTAGATTCTTTGGAGACCCAATTATTGTGTTTGAATTGCCTGATAAATCTAGAATGCCAACACATAGATTTGGACACGGAGATATCGTGCTGATTTCTAGAACCAGGCCTTGGGGGGAGAAGGTGTATGAGGGGATTGTTCTTGATCGTGGCCCAACAAGGATTAGAATTGTAGTTACAGAAAAACCTAGAGATCTTAGAAAAGGACGTTGGCGTATTGACCGAGGCGCCAATAGAGTGGCTTATGACAGAATGCATGAGGCTTTAATTTCATTTCACTCAACTGAAGGAGAGGGCGGAACTCCACTCAGAGACTTACTCCTTGGCTCTCTGCATGACTGTGCATCATCAGCAGAACGCCCTCCAGATTTCAAAGGAAAAATCAAAGGCTATAATCTTAAAAAAATAGAATCCTTGAATGATTCGCAACAGGCTGCAGTAGAGCTTGCGATGCAAAGAAGGTTGACATTAATTCAGGGTCCACCTGGAACCGGTAAAACACATACAGCAGTCCACTTACTGAAAGAATTAGCAAAAAAAGGTCAAGGCTCAATACTTGCCACTGCTGAATCAAATGTTGCAGTAGATAATCTACTCGAAGGCCTACTCGACCTAGGAGTAAAAGCGGTAAGAATTGGGCGTCCTGTGAAAGTAAGAGAAAGCCTACGTAATGCCACATTAGACGCTCTTATCGAAGACCATCCACTACAAGAAGAGTTAACATTTATACGCGATGAAAATGATGAATTAAGAAAGAGTCTATCTAACTTAAGAGGTAAAGAAAAAGGATTAACACATAGAGATATCAAAAATAATTTCAAAGAAATTAGACGTATTGAAAATGAGATGACTGCATCGGTACTAGATAGTGCGGAAGTTGTTTGCGCCACAACCATAGGTTCTGGACATCAAATTCTAGGAAATAGAAAATTCCCTATAATCCTAATCGATGAAGCTACTCAAGCAAGTGAGCCAAGTGCCTTAGTTCCAATAAATAGGGGCTGTAGACAATTGATTCTAGTTGGTGACCACAAACAACTTCCTCCGACAGTGATTAGCGAAAAGGCCGAAATTGGGGGATTGGGCCAGTCGCTTTTTGAGCGATTGAATAAATGCAAAATTCCTGCTCAAATGCTAACTACACAATACAGAATGCACCCTTCAATTAGAGAATTCCCGAGTTCTAGATTCTATGAAAATAAATTGGATGATGGTTGCTCGAAGTCAGACAGACCCGCTCCCGCCGGATTAATATGGCCTAATTGGGATAAACCTGTGGCATTTATCCCTGTTGAAGGTAATGAAGAATTAGATGATGAAGGCAGTAGTCGTTCTAATTTTTCCGAAGCCGCCAAGGTACTTTCAATAGTTGACGAATTATTGGGAATCGGTGATATTCAAACTACTGATATAGGAATTATAACCCCGTATAATGGACAGGTTAGGGTTTTAAACGATTTATTTGAACAAGCTGGTGGACGAGAATTCGGTGAGAAATATAGTGGTCTTGAAATAAAGAGTGTTGATGGATACCAGGGCCGTGAAAAAGAAGTGATTGTGTTCTCAACAGTAAGAGCAAATGAAGGTGGCGAAATTGGTTTTTTGAAAGATAAAAGAAGGATGAATGTTGCTTTGACTAGGGCAAAAAGGGGACTGGTCGTTGTTGGCCACTTATCTACATTAAAGCATGACTCGACATGGAGTTCTTGGCTTGACTGGGTTGAAGAGAGTGGATGCTTAGCATGGCATTTATCCAATGACTAAATACGTATATTGACAAACCACACTCTCTACCGACATACATGGCCGACGATGTTGTCGAAGTCTATCAAGGCGGAGGAACCCTTGCACAAGCGGTCCTTGGAAGCGCTCCTGAAGGAATGTTAATTGCTCCATTGTGGAAGAGAATAGGCGCATTCATGCTAGATGTAGTAATGGTTACTTTGGTTTTAGAAGTATTAACTAGATTTAGATTTCTTAGTGTTTTGATTAGTTGGAATTATCTCACAGAATCTGTTGATTACGTATTTCCTTTCATTGTTACCTGGATAATTTTCTTTACCTCTTTCTACCTCTATTGGAAATATTCTGGAAGGAGTTTGGGACGTTCATTTGGACAAAGGGCGTTTCGAATAGCAATTGTCCATGATAATGGATCAACTATTGAGATTCACCATTGGGGTCCTAGAGCGCTTGGAAAACTCTTGTATCTATTACCAATTATTGGCCCTCTATGGTTTGGACTTCGAGATTCATTAGCAGCACGTTCGAAAAAGTCAGAATATAGAACAGCCCTTGACTTGAAAAATAATACTGTTGCAGCAGTAGATTGGTCGCTACCGGTAGAAACACGACAAAAACTCCGGTAATACGGTGTTCAAAAAAAAACATTTAATTCAAGTATAACTGCTTCTAGTAGTGTTTAGGCGGGACGTATGTCAGAAGAGCATTTTCAAAGAGTTTCGCCACTTGAATGTCGCTTGTTACTATCCAAAATGGAAATTGATGACGATGACCAAGATGTTATCTTAGTATCTATTGAAGTCTCTAATGAATCTGCTATCCCTGTTGGAGGGTTGGATATTTTTATTCAAACAAGCGATAAAAGAAAGGTTGATTCTGATGAAGGAATTACATCCTTAGGACCCGGTCTCACTAGAAAATTCACCTTTGAGTTCCCTCTAGAAAATGGTGAATGGACTTTCATGATTCGCTCAACCAGTATTAGTTTGGACCTCGGTCCTTACGACGCTAATTTCACTTTTGAAGCCAAAGAAGGACGGGTTGTGAAAAATTCTATCGGTGCGGGTTTATTCTCTAATGCATTTGGTGAAGATTTAGGAGAATTTGGTAATGTCGAAGAGAGAGGAATAATTGACTCCTCAGAAATTAAATTAACCTCATATTACGGAGAAAATGCTGCTGGAGGCGCTACTGCTATTTCTGTTGGTAAGGCTCCTAAAAACGAAGATGAAGAAATTAGAACACCACCCTGGAAAAATAATGACTCTTTGCTTTCATCTCCTTTGCCTACAACCCCGAATAATGAGGTTCTAATGCCCACAGAGACGAGCATTATAGAACAACCTTCGACCCCTAGCGAAGAGCAAGATCCCCTTTCTACAGATTTACTGTCATTCTCCAAATCCCTAGATTCCTCTAGTTCGATTAAATCAAATCAAATTACGGAAGAAGACACGACTGCAACCGTAATTACTGCTGCAACACCACCTCCTTTGCCGATCAATAACGATGTTGTAACTAATGACTCAAATGAAATTCAAGAAACTGTAGAGCTTCTTACTCCAGAATCTAGCAATCCCCCTTCTGGACCTCCATCGGCCAAACCGAGTGGCCCGCCCTCAGAACCTCCTTCTAGTCCACCGTCAGGCCCCCCATCCGCAAAACCGAGTGCCCCGCCCTCAGAACCTCCTTCTAGTCCACCGTCAGGCCCCCCATCCGCAAAACCGAGTGGTCCGCCTTCCAATCCACCTTCTGGTCCACCATCAAGACCCCCATCCGCAAAACCGAGTGGCCCGCCTTCCGGTCCACCTTCTGGTCCACCATCAGGACCCCCATCAGCAAAACCGAGTGGCCCGCCTTCCGGTCCGCCACCCGGTCCTCCTAATGGAAGTCCGAAAAAGCCGCCTAAAGGCCCACCTAAGTCAAAAAAGCCTCCAAGGCCGCCGATGTAAAAAGAAAAGGTGTAGTAATGTCTGATGGCTTTGTAATGGAATTATGCGGCAATCGTGCTGCTTGGCAAATAGACCTAGATGAAATCGATAGTATTGATCTAGATGTCGTTGGAGCGCGAATTGAATCTGACGGTTATGAAGTTGGAATTCGAAATCGATTATGCTGGACATTTACTGGCCCTTGTGATTTAACATTATACCCCAGCGGTAAATTATTAGTGAAAACCGAAAATAAAGAACTTGCTGCTGAAGTAGCTAAAAAGCATGTTTTAGAATGGGTAATTTGATTGTGAGAATATGGATGTAATTTCGAATCGACTGATTGAACACCTTGAATCGGGTGGAGTTGTTGCTTATCCTACGTCCACATTGCCAGGTCTAGGCTGCTTACCAACAAAAAATGGATTAGATTCATTATTTATCATGAAGAACCGTTCTGAGAAACACCCGGTCAGTTTGGGGGTTTTTTCATTAGAACAGGCAGAAGATTTAGTTGAAATTTCAGATTTTGCTAAATCCCTGCTTGAAGATTTTCCTTTAGGTAGTATCACGTTAATTCTAGATGCAAAGCAGAAATTAGACCCAAGGTTGGGTGGTGAGAGAGTTGCCATCAGAGTTTTTGCTAATCCTACTGCAAGGATGTTAGCAAAAGCAGTCGGCCCAGTAACTGCAACCAGTGCTAATCCTAGCGGAGTAGAACCAAGTAATGTTGTATCAATTGCAGCAAAATCTCTTGACTTGAACGACGATTATGTCCTTGATGGCAAGTGCCCAGGTGGCAAGGGTAGCACCATATTATCCATTGAAAAAAATGAAACGAAAAGCCACGGATTCTCGGTAAGCATTATGAGAGAGGGCGTTGTACCTCAAACGGACGTGATGGCATGGATGAGGAAAATACGCTGAAATATTGGCGTGATGCTGGACATGTTGCTCGTAGAACCTTGGAAGCAATGAAAGAAAAAATTGTACCCGGTGCAACATTTCATGAAATCATCGAAGCTGCTGAAAGGTTTATTCACCGGCACGGAGGTAAGCCAGCTTTCCCTGGAACTATTGCCGTAAATGATTTGGCTGCACATTTCACTACCGATCACAATGTGTCTCCTGTTCAAGAATGGGATGGCGATATGACTCTTAGTAAAGGTGATTGCGTTAAGATTGATTACGGCGTTCACATCAAAGGTCATATTGGAGATAATGCATTAACCATAGAAGTTGGAAACACAAATAATCATACAGAACAAATTAAAGCCGCAAAGGAAGCAAGGGATGCCGCTATTGAGATGTTACACCCAGGAACTCCTTGGCATAAGGTAGGAGCTGCTGCTGCTCAGCCTTCAATCGATGCTGGATTTCAACCGATTAGAAATCTATGCGGCCATCAATTGAAACCTTGGGAACTTCATGCTGGTGTGTCAGTACCCTCTTATGCCTGTGGCCCTGACAACAGAGGATTCAAAGGAGTTGTAGAAGAAGGTGGTGTGTACGCTATCGAACCGTTTAACACTACAGGTAAATCAGGGCTTATCAAAAATCTAGGACAGTCTAATTCGTCAAACATTTACCGATTAACTGGACTTACCACCTCAAGGAAAGCAAGATCAAAAGGTCAATTAAAGCCTCTCGGCGCTCAACTTGCTAGAAATTTGGAAGAGAGGTATTCAACACTTCCTTTCGCCGAGAGATGGGCATTTCCTATGCTAGAGAAACCATTCCCTGACGCAGATGAAAGTAGCCGACAGAGCAAGTGGAATGCTTTGGTTAAGAAACTAATTAGTATCAGATTCTTGGAGACCTATCATGTTTTAGCATGTGCTGATCAAGGTAATATATGCCAGTTTGAACACACTGTACATGTTTCTGCTGGAGGTCCGGAGATACTTACAGTTGAGTGAAAAATAACTTTTTTGCAAAAAAATTATTTCAATCCTTACAGTATAATACTGTATTATCGTTGATTTTGGCTCAATAATCAATATAAACTGTCAACTGTTGGTCAGTTCCGAACGGGGCTGTAGAAGTTCTGTTGAGTGCATCCCATCCCCTCTGCGTTACTCTCACCCTGTTCACCTCAATTTCACTAAGCCGCGAGGCTGAATAAAATGTTACTTTTTATCTCTACACCGTTTACAAATAGTATGCTCCACTGCGCCGGCTAAAAAATAACATCTGGTATAAGCGCGCAGTATCGCGGTTTTTGGCCATATTTCGGACATTGACCGGCGCCAAGATTATATATGGCGCCAACGGTGGGCAGTATACTCCCGGCAACGGGTATGGAGGACAAAAATATGAAAAATGAAACAAGAAATGATGAAGCTGTAAGCCCAGTTATCGCAACTATCTTGATGGTTGCTATTACTGTGGTATTGGCCGGTGTACTATATGTATGGGCCGCAAACCTAGCAGAGAGCAACACCGACGGTGACCTAGCACTCTACTCCTTCAGTGGAGCAGATGGCGCAGGAGCTGACGAAGTTGTAGTTACCATGGACCAAGGCGGAGACCTAGGTTGGGCATCTGCAAAGGTTAAGGTTGCAATTGGACAAAACGCTGCTGTTACCGCTGGTAACTGCGCTGATGAC
>PBWC01000081.1 GCA_002729095.1 Methanobacteriota archaeon | reverse complement strand
TTGGAATTAATGAATTTGTTCTCAATTACCCTGCAGCCCAGCTTTTCGTAGAAATGAGGTATTCCTGTTTGAAAAAGACAAAAGGGGTATTCACTCGCATCTATCCTTTTGAAGACCGCCCCTACAATTACTCCTCCGAATCCTTGCCTTCTCCAATTTGGATGAACGTTTAGCCCTCCAAGCCCTAAGACTTCTAAACAATTGCTCTCAATTTTAATATTGAGTGGGATTGCCCCCGCATAGCCAATCAGTTCTTTGTCTTGATAGAGGCAGTAGCAAATCTTTTCTGAATGATCATCATAAAATCCTGCAACTTTCTCTTCTGCTGACTTCTCTGTGTCATCATCAGACCATGTTAAATTCATTAAGCTCAGTATATCAACGACTTGATTACTCTTGATATCTGAGACAAGGCTCTCGATAAGTTGCACAGACAACTCCTGATCTACAACAGCTTCTAAGTGAGGATTACGATTTATGGCTTCACCCTTCTACCCAAGATATTCTTACAAAAGTGCGTAGTAGCTTGCTCCAAGAGGACCATGGCTTGGTGTACTTGCAGGAAGCCGGTTTACAACAGCAGTAGTTACTCTGGAATTCTCAGTTCCATACTTTTGATTATTGTTGCCAAGTATTGAAACGAAATTGATTCGCCACTTCCTTTTTGTCGTCTTCTTCAATCTTTTGAAGTAACGTTAAAAGTTTCTCTTTGAAATCTTCATTTACTTCTAAGTTGTTCTTCGTTTGACTCGCCACCGCTAGAAAGTGTTTGAAATCTCTTCCTAATTTTCTACCTTCTTCAGTATGCATATCAATGGCGAAGTCAGGGATAACTGGTTTTTTCCCAAAACGAAATTCATTAATCACGATGTTTTTCATATGATCACTGGTCCGGTCTTTTTTAGCTGCAGAGAGATATCGAATTGCGTGTACAAAGAATAAAGGTCGATCCCCGTCACTATATGGAAAATTCTGACGCATTTGATTCAATGTATGGATTAAGATTGGTGAATTCAAATCACCAAAGCCAATATCTTCAACAGAAATTGCCTGTAATCTCCTCCAGAGCTTATCTTCGAATTGAGAACTTGTAATATACATCTCGAAGCCAAAACTTATCGCTTCCTCGGTCATTCCTCGTCTAATTGACTTTTGGAGAGCAGAGATAATTAAATCTCCCTTAATACCATTTCTAGTTGTAATGTTCTGCCAAGGATCATAAGACATAAATTCTTCCATCTTTACCCCAATTCTTTGCTGGTTAGTAGAGAATACCTACAAAAGTTGTAGTTCTGTAGGTAAAAGGAATCTCTCCGCCACGGTTATCGAAATGGCATTCAAATCAAGAAATACCATTTGGCAGAACTTATTGTGCTGAAGTTTTACTGGAGAGACTAGTCATTGATCATTAAGATCAATAGATACTTCTATCACTGAGACAATTGAGCCCTGAATATCTCCAAGGGGAGCTATTTTTTGCAGAATGTTATGATAGAGCGTCTGGTGCTGAAAGTTGAGAAAAAAGAGATGACCCCAGACGTTGCGTGGGTCGCTATCGATGGGCGCTAGTGGATTACCAGCTGCTTTCAAACTGAACCTGCGCGCAGTGAAGTTCAGAGGTGAAATTACTTATCACCTATACGGTACCCAGGGTAAAACCTGCAGGCTACTTAAACATTCTGGCGGAACAGAAACGTCGAATCGGAGGGGGGAGAAGGGGAAGTAACTACTGGAATTTGGCCACATAGGGTCCTTGACAACCTGAACACACATTGTGGGTAACTCATGCGCCTGGGCGCAACTACTAAAAAAAGTTTATTGCAAAGGATCAATTTTCAACAGAATAAATCCGTTGGCTTGTTAGTAATACTAACTTTTTTTCCCTCTGAGAAAAGGCATTTACAATGCTTATTAATTCCTCTAAATAAAGGCTTAGTTTTTTCTCGAGAGAATTTATCCTTGTCAATATGATGGTCTTTACTAAAAACTTGTCATGAATGAAATACCTCCACCATCATACGTGGAATTAATCGAGTCAAGATTAACAGAAGAAGTATTAAAAGTGATTAATTTTTGTAAAAAATAAATATAAGCTTTTGTCAAATCACCGCCAAGTTCAAAACCTATTTGATAGTAGTAACTATTGTAAGAACCGTCAAACCTTTCAAAATATTGATTGGAAGCACCTGCTTCTCCGCTGGTCAGAGCCCCTTTCATCATCCCTGCTTCATAACCAAGTCCCAGCAACACAGGTTGACCAAAGTGGAGGCCTGCATACGCACCCAATCCATCAAGATCAAAGGTTGTATCACCTGACTTTTTATAGATATCCAGATTCGTGTAACCAAGGTGAAAATATAGTGTGTCTGTATTTTTCGTACCCAAGGATTTATTAAACTGTGTATAAATTTGGGTTAAACCAGGCTTAACATTTTCATAATTCTCTCCATTATCAAGAGTGTCAAATCTAGCTTCTTTCTGAGCAGATAATTGATGCACTCCAATAGCTAAAAAGTCCTTGGTTGAACCAACTCCTAAAGCAAAAGCGTTACTAGAAAAAACAAAATAAAATAAAAATGAAGAGAATTTTAAAAAAATTTCAACTCTTTTCATCACAGCCCCATGTGAAACAAAGGTTACAGAAAAATTCCATAATGCTATAAATCAAAAGTAACCTTCCATGGCTGGGACCGTGCGAGGTAAGCAGCAAATGTTCCAAATTTTCGATAAGCAAGGACTTTCTTTACTGATTGAGTTAAGTTGATTTGAATAAGCGTAAACTAATGAAGAAATTTTGAAGTAAAATTCTCATAGGAATCAAACTGTCGGAGATTGGGATTCGATGGCTTTTTAGACTCTCTTGTGATCGAAAGGCTAGCACTGAAGGTAAAGAATACTGAGATTTCTCCAAATTTTACAATGAGCGCAATTGATGGACTCAAGTGGTTTGCCAGTCGTTTCCGTCCGAACCTGCTCTCTGAGAGAGCTGATCGGCCAGATCACTCACTATCAAGAACATATCCACGAGCAACATCTACCGGCCCTCAAGAACATCCTGACCAATCGGAAGTGTCGAATCGAAGAGGATGAGAAAGCGGAACAACAACTGGCATTGACCACATCGGGTTCTTGACAACCTGAACACACATCGTGGGTAACTAATGCGCCTGGGCGCATTTCTCAGATCGAGGAGATAGTACAGGTGTTTAAGAAGAACTGTGCAAACAGGGAAGGGGATTTATTTTCGAAGTGCGCCCAAATTGGACACAAAGCGGGATTTTCAACAATTCAAGAGGAAAGTGTTTTCCATAGGTATCTGATTTTGATGGTGGGCTGACAAGAACTCTAACCCTGGACCACCTGATTAAAAATTCCGTCTTTACTGAAATAAACTTAACGAAATCAGTCTATTCAGTCAGTGACTAGTTTCGTGGATTCAAGTAAATTGAAGCATTTGATGGCACAAAACTACAAATATTATATTACATTTTCTTTTCGATATAATCCCTATCATTTCATTCTGAATTCACTTTTATGTTTCAGTTGATCAACATTACAGAGTTTCCAATATAGATTACCTAGGACTCATAAATATATTGTTAGGTCATTATCGCAATTTATTTGATTGAACTCACTCTGATGAATTGTCGTTTCGAAAAAAATCTAAAGAAATTGTATCTTTAACTTTAATCTAGCTTTGTAACGACTTCCACTTGATTGAAGTGGTCCGAGGTAATTACAGCAAGAGGNAAGGTAAAGGATGATGCTCAGTGCAGCAATTATCGATTTAGCAATCGGCAGTGCAAGANGAATAATAGTTTCTACTTATCCATNCAATTTCTTNAAACTTAATCNTNATTATCTCGCAGTGAACGAAAGAACTTACGTAGATCCTTAGCCATTTCATCCGCTCTCTCGTGCACNGCAAAATGACCACCCTCAGTGTAATCATTGTAGTGTACTACGTTGTAATACTTNTCAGCCCGTTTGCGAACAATCGGGGCTAATTCGTGCGGGTAAGCAGCAACAGCTGTTGGTACTTTTATTCTTGCACCAGTTGGTAACTCCCAAGGATGATAATAAGATTCGCTGTAAATTCGAATGGCTGACCAGAATGAATTTGTTACCCAGTACAACATCACATTAGTGATTAGCATGTCTCGTGGAAATAATTTTTCAAAGTCATCAAACCAACCGCTCCNCGCTCGCCATTTTTCGACAATCCATGCGGCAAGACCAACAGGTGAATCGGTCATACCAACTGAAAGTGTTTGCGGTCGTGTCATCTGTTGATGGCAATATGCGCCCTCATCGATCCAGTATTTTTCCACATTCTTCCAATATCTAAGTATATCCGGATCTGTCGGTCTTAGAGGTGCCCATTTCATACCTAGACCTCTCAGTATATTCGGGTCTTTGTCTTCAGCTTCGCGCTCATCACCTAAACGAGGAAATAGACAATTAAGATGAATACCTATGAGGTTTTCGGGATGATTATATCCCCAAGGGGCTGTAATAAAACCACCCCAATCACCGCCTTCGATACCGTATTGGCCATACCCAAGACCCTCAGTCATCAAACGATCATAACGTTCTGGGTGATGTTGAAAGCCAAAGCCTGTAGTTGCCGGGTAGTCTGAAAACCCAAAGCCTATAATAGAAGGAATAACCACAGAAAAAGAATCTTNTAGATTACCACCATGGGAGACTGGGTCAGTTAACATAGGTAGGATTCGCAATAACAATGTAAACGACCATGGATAGCCATGCATCATAAAAAGCGGGATTGGATCAGGTCCCTTACCCTTCACATGAATAAAGTGNAGGCCTAGTCCATCAACATCAGCTTTGTAGTGAGGCAGTTCGTTGAGTTTGGCCTCTTGCTTACGCCAATCATACTCTTCCAGCCAATACTCAACGAGATCTTTCATGAATTTAAGATCAACTCCACGGGTCCATCCAGTACCTGGTACTTCTTCTGGCCANCGAACGTTACGCAGTCTACCATGAAGATCGTCCAGAACTTCCTGAGAAACGTTAATTGAATGAGGCTGAACCGNAACNGGCATTTTGTTTCACTGTTGTTTTTAATTAAATTAAACNNATCAATAACNCGAAATGAAAGTTCAAATTGTAATTCCTCCGTCAATGTTGAAGACCTGACCTGTAGTGAAATTGCTTTCATCACTTGCCAAGTAGGTTAGAATAGGCATTACATCCTCAGGTTGACCAAGCCTACCCATGGGTTGACGAGCCGTAAACATCTTACGCGCTTCCTCAATATCCCCCAAAGCTTCCATTCTTTTGTGTAGACTTGGAGTTTCAATAGTTCCTGGAGCAATGGCATTGGAGCGGATTCCTGTTCCTACGAAATCTGCAGCAATCGACTTTGTGATGCCAACCACTGCAGCTTTGCTTGCTCCATAGGCGAAGCGATTGGGTACACCCCTAATTGAACCACAAATTGAGGCCATGTTGATGATCGAACCTTTTTTTACGTTCCAACATCTTGGGTAAAATTGCTGAGATCGTGTAGAACATTGAATCAACGTTAATACGAAAGCTGTCCTGCCAGTCTTTTGGCTCACATTCAAAGATCGTCCCTTGGTGCACAAACCCCGCACAGTTGAATAGAACATCTATCGAATTCAGGTCTTCTACATAGTTTTTCACTGACCTGTAGTCAGTCACATCCAGCACCTGAGAATAAATCTTGCCCGGGGCATCAATGATCTCAGTGCCGAGACTCTCTAAAATAATAGGCTGAAGATCGCTTGCGTAAACAATTGCACCCTGCTGAGCAAACTCAATACTAGCCTGACGCCCCATTCCCTGAGCAGCTCCAGTAATCATAATGATTTTTCCAACCAATCTTTTCCCAAGTGTCATCTTATAATTTCCTACTTATTAAGATTTTCGTTCATTTTCTAGCAATTCCGTTTGCTATTGTGGATCCCAAAGACCGGGTAATGTTAATAACATATTTCACTTCTGGAGACCTGATTGCTTAGCTATCAACTTACGTCCACTGGAGCTTCCGTTATCTTGGGTAAGACTGGTTCCACGCATCATAATAGGCCGTTAGTTCAAGGTAACGAAACAATTTGATGACAATGCGAGTTTCAAGAGATGCGTGAGCCTCCAGAATCAATCTAATTCAAGGTTTTAAGCTACAAACACTCTGGTAAAGATCGAGATAACAAATTTTAGCTTTTTCAACTCCATAATTTTCTAAGCATTCCGGAGAAGACAAGAATTTTAAAGCACATTTACCAAGAAGCGCCATCC
>PBWC01000034.1 GCA_002729095.1 Methanobacteriota archaeon | reverse complement strand
TAGACTGGTCATCAACCAGATTATCAATTTTTGACATTTCAGACCCAACCGCACCAAATGTCTCCAGCATTTTGTCAGTATCTCCAGTACAAACCGATGAATCCAATTCTTGGGTTTGGTCTTATTCTGAAGCCTCATACGAGCACAAAGCATTCCAATATTGGGCGCCAAAGGATATGTTAGCAATTCCATTGTCGACTTATCGCTATCTATCATGGTACGATGCTTCGGGTAATTATCAGTGGAGTTATGATTACGTTTCAAAATTGATGCTTGTTAATATTCCATTAGATGGAACAAATATGTCAATNCATGGAGAAGTTAATCATTCCTCATTTTACAATGACGACGAGAATAATTATTGGTGGAATGATTACAACATTCGTCGTTCAATTTTCATGGGTGATTATGTCTATGCAATATCTTCTGGAGGAGTAACTGCGACGAATCTAACTTCTNTGGAGCAATCAGCCAGCGTCCAATTAGATTACCAATCTCCGTATANCAATTATTACTATNGATGATGATGTAGTTGTTCCAGAGTCCGAAGACGATTCTAGTGCTGAGACCTCATCTTCTGACGGCGGAGCTGAACCTGAAAAAACCTGAATTCATAAATGCGGTTTATTCTTCATCATGAACAGATTGGCAATGCTATGAGCGGGCTTCTTCCAGGTGGTGTAACGCCCCATCATCGCTTGAATGATGACAAGAAAGACCACTACAGTCAACTGCTATTGAAACGTTGTCTTCATGATAGAAATCCGTTATTGATTAAAATGGAAGATAAATACCGGGCTAGAGAAATAGTCGAGGAAAAGAAATCCGGGAATCTTCCAAAACTATACCACTGGTCAGATAAAACACATAAACTTCCCTGGGAAGATCTTCCTTCTCGATGTGTGATAAAGACAAATCATTGGTCAGGAGATGCGCTGTTCATAATGGATAATGACGAGAAACCAATTGCAGGTATAGAGCGCAAATTCAAACCATTCTCTCGCTCGATTAACAGGTATAGAGTAATTCGAAATGGCAGAGATCAGAATGGAGGATTTTGGCCACGGTGGAGAATTGAGCGAAAACTGAGAAAATGCCTCAATCAAGATTTCCCCGTTCCCTTGGAGTGGGGTGCAAGTAATATTTCTCCTAGAGGTGTTATGGTAGAAGAATTACTACTCGATGACGAAAAAATTCCGCCGGATTGGAAAGTGCACGTTTTCCATGGTAAAGCCGGCTTTATACAACATGATATCGGCCGTATGGATACACATTCCCAAGCGATTTACGATTTATCTGGAAATAAGATTAAACAGACNAATTCTCCTTGGTCACAGGCCAATACTCCCGATGAAATTCTATCGACATTAGGACAAAAGAAACTCGACGAGTTGATTGAAATTTCACAAAAATTAGCTGAGGATATCGATTATTGTAGGGTTGACTTTTTCCTGACTAATGATAAGTGGGTATTCGGTGAATTTACAAATTACCACAATTCATGCCAACCCCAAAGTGATGAATGGGAAGAAATCGCTGGGAATTTATGGTTAAAACGTCCTAAAGTGGAGGAGTCAGATTGAAGTCCGCAATTTTACTGTTAGGATTTAATCGCACAGATTATTTCCAGCAGGTACTTTCTAGTTTAGAAAAAAACAAGGAAGCATTCGAACACGATTTACACATTTATGTTGATGGGGGGCCAAAAGCCAAACAACAGGAGATAGTTGAACTAGTTAATTCTTCGAAATTTGATAATGTAACTTACGTATTGAGAGAAAGTAATTGGGGCATAGGACGTCATTTGATTGATGCTAGAAGAACATTATTTGATGAGTTGGGTTATGATAGAATTTTGTTGCTAGAAGATGACATGGTCCTTGCTCCTACCTATGTTGAAACAGTATTCTCCATATCAGATTGGTCATCAAAGTATGATGACATTGGAACTGTAATGGCTTACAATATCAATCATAATTCACTCGATTTCCAAACTAATCAAGTCGATGAAATAATTGCCACTAATCGCCATTTCTGGGGTTACGTAATAACAAAGAAAGTTTGGGATGAAATCAAACACATAATTTATGAATTTGAGCNTACTTATTTACTAAAATACACATATACAAATAGNCCTCATCGTAGGATTAGATGGTTTTTNATGCGNAANTGGNTNTCTAANGGNAGGNNANAAAAGCAGAATTGTTTAGTTCCTTCTGACTGTGTGACAGCACCATTTCCTAGATTGCCATTTAGGGTGGCTACTAGCCAAGATGCGATAACCGCACTCGCACTATGGCATCATGGTTATTCAAGAATCACAACCAGAGTATCTAGGGCAGAATATGTTGGAATTGAAGGCTACTCCTTCTCCCCTGAGGTCTTTGAGTCACAAGGCTTTGATAATCAAAATTTACTAGATTTTTCATCTTTCAATAGTGTCGATAACTTTAGGTTCGTCAGCAAAGACCAAAATGGCGAATCACTCGCGCCTCGCAGGTATGAATGAGGTGGAAACATGACAGTAAACGTTGGCGTAATAGGATGCGGCAGATGGGGAATGATTCATCTCAAGACTCTTAAGAAATTAAAAAACCAGGGATTGGTTAACAAAATTCATGCATGCGATGTTGACGATTCTAGAGAAATTAAAGTGTCTGGTTTAGCAGATAGTTTTTCGTTATCTTGGAAAGAAATGCTTAACCAAGAACCAATCGACATAATTGCAATCGTTACCCCTTTAGATACCCACAGGGATTTAATTTTTGATTTAATGGAAAAAGAACCCTTGTTGCTAATTGAAAAGCCATTATGCAATTCTCAAGATGATGCGGTAAAGATTCTCTCAACCGCACAAGACAAGGGAAAGAAGTTGATTGTGGGGCATCTGCTAAGATTTCATCAGTCTATCATCGATGCAAAGGAACTAATTTTTTCAGGAGCTATAGGCGAATTACAAAGAATTGATTTTACAAGAATTACAACTAGGCCTCCGCCTCAGTCGCCAAATGTGTTCGATGCTTTCGCAATCCATGGAATTGATACAGCATGTTTTTGCTTTGGCGAGATGGACCCCGCAAGAATAACAATTGATTACGCTGAGTCTGATTCTCAAGGGAATCCGATACATGCCAAAATGTCTGTAGAGTTCCCAGGTCACAAAGAGGCTTCAATTGAGGTTGGCTGGAATGGTACTGTTGAATCAAGAATGATCTCATATTCGGGTAATAATGGAACAATAGTCATTGATACAGGGATGGTTGGGAAAATTAAAGTTATCACGTCAAATGAGATAATTGAAAAACAGTCGGAAAGCTATAGTTTGCCACTTGAAAGAGAGTGGAAACTGGCTATAGATATGACTGAAAATAATTCAAATTATAAAATATATCCAGAGCCAGGAACAGTTCTTAGATGCATGAAGTGGATAGATTCAGCCAAAGAGCAGTATATAGAGAAATTACGAATTTAAACTTTGGTTGGATAGCATTCAATAATATCCTCCTTTTGGTTTGATTCATGGGCCTGTCGATGGGAGTAGTTAATCGTCTACTTTTAGGATCTTTACTGATTACCGTAATTGTCGCATTTACCACCCAAAACGCTATGCAGACTGTATGGGCTGCAATTGGGCTGACCTCGCTAACCGGCTTTGTATGGATTATTTCATCGAAAGAGCAAACCTTTGATTATTTGGGACTCAATAGTGGCGGCTTGCTAAATGCATTCTTTTTCATAATCTCAGTTGTAGCCTTCTCCGAGTTCTGTTTCTCATTATGGGATTCCCCTTTTGTTGGAACTTACATTCTTTCAATTGCTACAGTTGGCACTTTTTGGTGGACTATTGATATGCTGCAGCCATCCACCGTCTAATCAAATTACTTTATTGATTAATTTTCAGTGCGAAATGTCAAGGGCTGCGTTTACTGACCATGACTGATTGCAATGGCTAAACACGGCGACCATCCCGAATTACCCGAAGTAGTCGAGAACCTATTGGCAAAAGATGTGCATACTGTTTTTCTAAAAGCGGATTGCCCTCCAAGGGTGAAAAAAGGCACGATTGGTGAATTGAAACTTGTAGAGGTCGAAGGACAAGATGATGGTAATTGGGACACCATTCGTATCGAAGCCCTACAGGAAGAATTGGTGGAGTTAGTAAACTCAAATAATCATCGCAGTGACTGTTTTTTAGAAATCAACCGTAAAGGTTGCCAAGTAGTACAACTTGGTGATTTACGTATAGCCTGCGCTTGGCCCCCGTTTGCTGATGCTAGAGAGATAACCATTGTTAGACCAGTCGCTAAACTAAAAATCAGCGATTATCAACTCGATCCACGATTAATAGAGAGACTTTCAAATCATCACAGAGGAGTATTCATTTGCGGAAGACCCGGTTCAGGAAAGACTACGTTGGCGCAGGCCATAGCAGAGTATCTTGACAGTGATTTGGGATTTATGGTTAAGACGATGGAATCTCCTAGAGATTTACAGTTAGCCAGTAGAATTACACAATATGCTCCTTTGGAAGGTGATTTAGAGAAGACTGCAGAAATAATATTCCTTGTTAGACCGGATTTTGTAATATTTGATGAGGTTAGAAGAGCAAGAGATTTTGAGATTTTTGCTGATGTTAGACTGGCAGGTGTTGGGTTGCTTGGTGTTACGCATGCCAATTCTGCATTAGAAGCAATTCAGAGGTTAATTGGAAAAGTAGAATTGGGGCTTGTAAGTCAGGTATTAGATACAATTTTACATGTTGAAGCAGGAAAAATACAACAGGTTTTGGAACTGAGAATGACTGTTAAGGCGCCATCCGGAATGCAGGAAGAATTAGCAAGACCAGTTATCGAGGTAGTAGAATTTCCAAGTGGAAAAATAACTCATGAAATGTTCGCTTTTGGTTCTGAAATTGCAGTAGTGCCTGTAGATGGAACCTCCGGCGGTATATCACCAATCAGGTCGTTAGCAAAGACAGCATTGATTAGGAAAATAAGAGAATGGGTAGGCGTTGAATCACAAATACAATTCTTGAGTGATTCGAGTGCTAATATCTATGTTCCTAGTAACATGATATCAACGTTAGTCGGTAGGGGGGGAGACAATATCCGCCAACTGCAAGATGATTTAGGCGGCATCGCACTTTCAGTAAAGTCCCTTGAAGAAATGCCGGAGGGTATGGAAAATCCAAGAAACCCTTACTGGTATGACCAGCAAGATAGCAGAAGCAAAACTGGCCGTGCATGGGAGCACCAACCGAGAGGTTCACGAGGAAGAGGAAAAAAGGGTAGAAAGGGAAGAAGATAATCCAAACACGCTATTTTATCACTTTTACTGGCGCTCAATTTTAATAATGAAGACAAACACCCTTAGCCATGAGCACTGAAGATGGGCAGGGCGAAGAAGCAAAAAAGGAGGGTGACGCTCTTGTCGCTTTCTTACTTGAGAACAGGACGTTAATGAATTACGCATCGATTATTATGATAATCTATGCAGTATGGGCAACAATAGAAGTAATTACTAATGCATTTGGTGCCACTTGGTGGCCTCCTGAAACCGGTATTCCTGCCGACGAACTATTTAACAATCCAGACAGAGATCAAAATATCAATAATGGCTTAATTATCGGATTAGGTGCTGTATGTGGTACACTAGGATTCCTTATTCAGTATTTTTACCGAGCAGCACCTTATGTTGATGCATCTATGACAGCAACAGCGGCCCTAATTATTCAACAAGCAACAGGAGGATCTTCCGGCGGTGTTGACGCTGAAGAAGTGATTGCTAAGGCTGAAGTTGCAGCAACGATTGCAGCAGATACCGCGATAAGAGAATCTTCAGAAGACACTCTAGAGCAAGCCAAAGAAACAGCCGAAGCAGCGGCTACCGCTGCGGTCGAAGAAATGATGGCTGCTGTTCAAGAAAAGGTAGATTCAGTTGCTGAAGCAGCAGAGGCTGCTGGCGCTGCCGCCCAAGAAGCATCGGCTAAGGCAGAGGAAGCATCAGCTACCGAAACAACATCGTCTGAACCCTCAGGCGAATCAGAAGATTCAGAAGATAAAGAACCTATGAAAGGTCCAAAGTTCTGAGGTGAATTAAATGTGGGAACATAAAACAGTATCAAATAAAGAAATGATGGCGACAGGAAGAATGAATCCTAGTGAGACTTATGTTAGGTTGATGGACGAGGTCGAGGAAGCGGTATCTGCTGCACAAGTCGATGAGTTTGCACACGAGTCGTTTCTTGAATATCTCCCTAGAAGAGGGCCATGGGAAGAATTGACTGAAACCGATATGGCAAAAGCAGATCCTCGAGGCAGGTACATCGGTCCAGCAAAGGCTAAACTACTCAACACAAATCTATACTTGGGCTCTACTTGGATTGAAGCGGAGAGATTTAAGTTCGAGCGAAGAATATTGACTGTCGCAGATTTCTTGAAGCAAAAGACAATTATTAACGCTAACATGTGGACTCCAAAGCAATTATTTACAACACAATCTTTCTTTTTCTGTTCAACTGGCGATGAAGAAAGAATGGGGGGCTCGTTCCTAACTGGAGATATGCCCGGTGATAACCACATATTCCTTGGAAAACAAGACGGAGAATTTGCAGAATGGGAAACCATTCTTTGGGGACTAGGTCATAGAGGAGTAGTCCCAGATTCAGACCCATTAGACAAGTGCTTTTACCCATCTTTAATGCACAGAAATGTATCTTTCAATAACAGACTTGGTTGGATTAGATATTCACCTGCAGGATTTGGAAAAGATGCTAATGGATTCTTAGTTACTAGACCACATACATGGATTTGGCCTGCTGTCAATGGAAACAGAGATACGCCAACAGCATTCAACCTATTGGTTAATCTGCCAGACAGAAGACTATCATTTGGTGAAGAAGGAATCACAGACGTATACATGACTACTGGAAAAACTTCTATGTATTCTCTAATGGGAATGATGAGCTCTTCTACAGTTAGACAAATGTTTGGCGCAGGATCTGAAATGGTGCCATTGGAATTCCATTGTATTGAACCAGGGCTCGATGAATGGATTGCTAGAGCTAGTGATGAGGATAAATATTCTCGTTTATTCGAAGTATGTGCTTGCTTAGGTTACATATTAACCGACCCACAAGTCGGAACACTTGGAGGCTCCTCAAAGAGAAGAAGACTATTGATGTATCCAACCGACCAAGGAAATCTGTTAACTTGTGTAAATGCAAGTCAAGTTGCAGATCACGCTTTAAAATCTAATTATGAGGCTACTGTGTTTACTAAACTTGACCAGGCAGATTTCATGAATAGAGTTACTCGCAGATTCAAAGCCTATGCCGACCTAGTCGCTGCAAGCGATGTAGCAAAGGGCGCTCGCTGGATTAGTCAAGCAGATTTCCATGATGGCGAAAAGAAGGTAACTGGCCCACCGGTTCATTCTATCATTTCTGTTAGAGGCTACGACATCATTGATATGGAAGAATATATGAATTCATTTGATGATATTTCTCAAGCACCTGAGCGCTTGATGAGAAGAATTGTTCAATCAATCGCAACAAATGCATTGAAGACGATTTACCCTATGGATTTACTCGGTGAAGGCGCTGGCGCTGCACCTTTCGCCCATATATTTGGAGCCAAGGACGATAATCCGCTAGTGTACTATACTGACTTAAGATTCCTAGTTCCTACTTCTATTGACAAGCTGCGCACAATGACAGGTTCTCGTGGAGCCGACAGAGGAAGAATGAGAGAAGCATATACTGGATTGACAAATGCTGACGCTATGACAAGCCTATCTATTCAAGACCTGTGCCTTCCGTTCTTAGCAGATCTCGGCAAAGATTCATGGCAAACTGGAACCGGCCTGAAAGAGGGCGAAGTAATAATTGAAGTTACTATGGCAGTTAATCCTGCGCGTGTCTGGAGAGCATTGCTTGAACCTACAACAAAGGAAATTTTCGACCTACCAAAAGGACATAAAGGAACCGCTGCAAACCTGTGGGGTGACATTTTTATCAATAATGAGGCACTTCACACCAAGATGGAAAGAGACGGCCTTGGCCACTATCTAAATCTACTGAAAATGGCTTATCATTGGAGCAATGATGAAACACGCAAGATTCACAAGATGGATAAGTAATTGTTGTGAAAGGTTTCTTCAACAGGCGATAATCAGCCAGCCTCATGGCTCAACCTAATGATGGCTCAGGTCGCGCGCCGGTAGCCATTGTTAGGCCAACAACCTCAGTCACCAGTGGAGTTGAAGTAACACAAAAATTGGTGGGCGCTGCAGTAGCATTCGGCAATCTTATCAGCGGAACATTTGGACCTAATGGTCTTGACAAGATGCTGTACAAGACAAATGGCGAAGCCTCAGTTACTAATGATGGTGCAAAAATTGTAGCTGAATTACTAGTAAAACATCCTGCAGCGAAGGCATTTGTATTACTGGCAGAATCTCAAGAAAATGCGTGTGGAGATGGAGTTACAGGTTGTGTAATAATGGCCAGTGAATTAATGCGGGAGGCAGGTAGATTACTTGAGAAAGGATTGCACCCATTGGTTTTAGTTAATGGATATCAAACTGCTTTGAAATATACTCTAGAACACCTCGAAGAAGTCGAAATAGAAGTTGATTTATCCGATAAAGAAACGCTGCTTTCCATTGCTAATACAGCAATGACTGGCACATCAGCCGAGATTAGTAGTAATAAATTATCAGAGGTTGTTATCGATGCAACAATTCAAGTTACAAGTACTGAGGAAAAAGATTCACATTCAATTAACACAGAAGATATTAGAATTTCTAAATCAGGCAAAGGCAGTATTTCTCAAACCAAATTAGTTCGTGGATTAATATTAGAAAGAAGACTCGGACTAGATAGAATGCCAAGAGTTGTTGAAAGCGGTAAAGCTGCAGTATTATCGTGCTCGCTTGAAATTCAGAAAACAGCTAGAGATTCGGAAGTTGAAATTTCAACTGCAGAACAGTGGGAAGGGTTTATTGATTCCGAACAGGAAATTTTAGATCAAAAATCCGAGAAGGTCATCAATTCAGGTGCTAAGGTTTTATTCTGTGCTGAAGCAATTGACTCTAGAATACTCCATCGTTTAGTGGATGAAGGCATGTTTGTTTTGGACAATTTAGAGCGGAGTGGGGCTGAAGATTTAGCGAAAGCAACCGGTGCTTTAATGCTCAATCACATTGATGATTTATCAGAAGAAACCCTAGGAAGCTTCGAATCCTTAACTGTCTCAAGAATTGATGATTCAGACGAACCTAGAGACAGAGTTTATCTAGAGGTTGGTAAATCCTCAGGACTCTCAACAATCGATGTCGGGGGTGGTGACGGCGTAGCTAGTGAAGAAATAATCAGGGGTATTTATGATGCACTGCGTTCTGTTTCTGCAACAATACAAACAGGATCTGCTGTGAGTGGTGGTGGAAGTTTCCATATGTCTGCAAGTCTAGTAGTTAGAGAGAAGGCAGAGTTACATTCTGGCAAAGAACGCTTGGCAATGGAAGCATTTGCCCGAGCATTGGAATCAATTCCTGCTACACTTGCATCCAATGCTGGACAGCACAGATTAGACTCTCTTTTATCTTTAAGAGCACTACAGCGTAATGGTTCTGGTAGTGCTGGAATAGATAAAGATGGAAAAGCGAGCCAACTCGACTCTGTTTTTGAGTGCGCAGATTCAGTTGCACATGCAATTGAAGCAGCATGCGAAACTGCTTGTGGTTTGCTAAGAGTTGATCAGGTAATTTCTGCTAGAGGAGATTAAACCTGAATCGCTATGTTCATGAGCGTCGAACTAGAGCGTTGTATTGGGCAATGTCATGAGTGATTCTATTAGGCCACGTGCCCTGTTAAGCGTCTTTGATAAATCCGGCATAGTTGAATTTGCTACAAAATTATCACAGATGGGGTTCGAGTTAGTTTCTACAGGAGGAACTGCTCGAGTTTTATCCCAGGCCGGCCTAGAAGTGATCGGGGTTTCTGATGTAACTGGGCATCCCGAGATTTTTGATGGCAGAGTAAAATCGCTTCACCCTGCAATTCATGGACCATTACTTGCCAGATTAGAAACTGAAAAAGACAGACTTGGGCTGAGCGAATTAAATTACCCTCCGATACAAATAGTTGCATGCAACCTTTATCCATTTAGTGACGCTGCAAACCAAGAGCCAAAGTTACAAGATTCCGATTTATTAGAAATGATAGATATTGGTGGACCGACAATGGTTAGGGCTTCCGCAAAAAACCATAGAAATGTAGTGATTGTCTGCAACCCATCAAATTATGATGAAGTTATATCAAAAATTCAACAATCAAACGGTGTAGAAAACTTAGACCTATCCTTTAGACAAAAATTAGCATTGGAAGCATTCGAACATACTGCGGCATATGATTCCGCAATTTCTGACGAGTTACACGCTCGCTGGGTCGGTAGGCCAGAGGAATTCAATGACAAAGAACAACAAAGTCTTCGCTTACCCTCTACACTATTGAACTCGGCATATCTTTCTCATACACTTAGATATGGTGAAAATAGCCATCAAGCAGCTGCATTATACATCGACCCTAAAGAACTAGGAAAACAATCAACACTGGTTACTGCTAAGGTTGAAGGTGGCAAGGATATGTCATACAATAATTATTCAGATGCTGATGCGACTCTTAGATTATGTCGTTCACTTTCTACTGATGAATGGCCAGAAACACCGCATGCTTGTGTCATAGTCAAACATAACAATCCTTGCGGAGCCGCACTTGGAGCGACTCAAGTTGAAGCATATCAAATGGCTTTAGCAAGTGATCCAGAATCTGCGTTTGGTTCTATAATATGTTTTAATGAGCCACTCGAAGAAGAAACAGCTAGTGCCATGGAGCCGTTATTCATTGAGGTTTTAATGGCGCCAGATTATAATGGCAAATCCAAAGAAATCATTATGAAAAAGAAAAATCGTAGAGTATTAACAATTAAATCACCTAATAACAGACTAGCGCCACTTCAAAGGATTTTGGTCAAGAAACCTGTTGAGGGTGGCTGGATAGTTCAAACCGAAGAGCCGCCAATAATTGACTGGACTAAAGCAGAAGTTCCCACTAAGAAACAACCAACAGAACAAGAAATTGCTAGCATGAAATTTGCAGTAAGGGTTTGTGAACAGGTTAAATCAAATGCGATTGTAATGGTTCAAGGCACTGCTACCGTAGGTATTGGGCCAGGCCAAACAAGTAGAGTTGAAGCGGTTCGAATTGCTGCGAGGAGGGCCGGAGAGAAGGCCCAAGGTTGTGTTTTAGCTTCAGATGCTTTCTTCCCATTCAAAGACGGCTTAGAACAAGCCGCTGATGCCGGGGCAGCTGCAATAGTTCAGCCGGGAGGCTCGATTAGAGATCATGAAGTAATTGATGCAGCAGACGAACGAGGAATCTCGATGTTATTTACAGGGCATAGATTATTCCGACATTGATTGCGAAGCCCTCAAATCATCGAGCCACTACCACCAATTATGGCGACGCTCCGTGGCAATTTCCGCAAAGGTGAGCCTGGCGACCCATTACGTTGTGCAATTTTGATTTCCGGTTCAGGTTCGGGAATGCAGGCTATGTTGGAGTATCAGAAACAGAAAAAGGGATGCAATCACCGTACAGTTGTGGTTATTTCAAACAACCCTAAAGCGGGAGGTATTGAAATTGCAGAAAAATTGGGAACTCCAGTAGAAGTTGTTGGGTTGCCTGAAATAGAAGACAAACTTGAGCGTAGATTAAATCACGAATCTAATATTGACGCCATCTTAAGAAAATTTGACGTTGAATTAATCATTTTAAGTGGATACATGAGATTACTCAGTGCAGAATTTGTTAACAAATGGGAGATGCAAATAGTGAATATTCATCCTTCACTTCTACCAAAGTTTCCGGGCGCACATGCTCATAGGGATGTTTTGGCCGCGGGATCTAAGGTTTCTGGCTGCACTGTTCATTTTGTCGATTCTGGAATGGATACCGGACAAATCATCGCCCAAAGAAAAGTTCCTGTATTTTCCGACGATACTATTGAAACACTATCGGAAAGAGTCAAAGTTGAAGAGCATATTCTATATCCATCTGTAATTGATGATTTGGCGAATTAAATAAATTTCATTCGCTCATCGTTTTGAAAACATGGGTTCGAAAATCTGCCAATTTTGATAGCGCAGAAGCCGTTCTAGATCCAAACCAGGTTAAATCCTCACCGTCAATATGGATCACTTCGGGAGAGACTCCACCAGCCGACACTATTTTTTCAGCAATAGAAATTCCTTCCTCGGTAGAAAAATTATGTGGCTCACTAGTCAACAATATCAGTTCAATTTCATGTTCAATAAATTCCCTAATGCTGATTTCTGGATATCCATTTCCCTGAGGTTCGGTATCGACTACATCAAACCCAACAGCAGTTAGTATCGCACCAGGATATTTACTTGGCGAAACAGCCATCAATGGCTCATGCCAAATCAAAGGAACTGTCCTCGTCGTTGATTCGCGTTGTGCTAACGAGTCTAACGATTCTCTGCACTTTGCGGCAAGCTCTATTCCTACACTTTCTTTGTTACACATTTTTCCTAATTCTTGTAACATTTGGGGAACATCGTCTGGTGAGGTAACCTCACTTACGAATATTGTATAGCCTTCTTTTTTCAGTGTTTGATAAACCGTAAGAGGGTTTTCCTCTTTGTCCATTACTATCAAATCAGGATTGAGGTTACGTATTTTTCCAAGGTTTGGCGTCTTTGTACCACCAATAACCATTACATCATCGACTATATTTTTTGGATGTATGCACCAAGCAGTTCTTCCAACAACTTCATCACTAGTCAATCCTAAAGCAAACAGAGTTTCGGTTAGCGATGGGACCAAACTCACAATCCGCACAAACCTTTCCAAACTAAATAATTAAATTATTATTATTGAAATACAGACAACTGGCAACATACCGGCAAATGGTGGCACTCAGTCATATCAATTTACTACTGCTGGTACATACGAGTATTATTGCGCCTATCATAGTGAAATGGTTGCTGAAATTGTAGTTGTTTGGAGTAATTGCTTGAGGGATGAAATCATACACTAAACCGACATCCCATAGTCGGGGCAGATATGGGTAAATTGGTTAAAGGTCAAGCAGCAACATATGTTGAAGAATTATGGATTGAAACAGAGAAAAGATATGAGATTATATGTATCACTAGAGATGTAGCAAAAGTTGTATCCGAAAGTGGGATAAAAGATGGGTTAGTATTAGTAAATCCAATGCATATTACAGCGTCTTGTTATGTTAATGATCTGGAGTACGGACTTCATCATGATATAATGAAATGGTTAGAGAAAGTCGCTCCATTTCATGGTATAGATGGTAAGCATGGAGAAGAATACCATCACCACAGAACCGGCGAGGATAATGGCGATGCTCACCTGAAAAGACAATTACTTGGACAACAGGTAACAATGCCCGTGAGAAATGGAGAATTGCATTTAGGTACTTGGGAACAAATACACTATGCAGAATTTGATGGACAACGAAGAAAACGCATTCTAGTCAAAGTGGTTGGAGTAATTTGACCCTCCGTAAATTGCTAATATAAACCCTAAAAACCTGATTTTTGTTATGGTATCAAACTCATGCTTATTACTGAATCACCATATTATAACTCATGCCGGACACCAAACTCGCTGAATGGTTTGCTAATGCTAATATGAGTGATATCGCTACAGTAGGTGGTAAAGGTGCATCACTTGGTGAAATGTTTCAAAAATTATCGGGCATCGGGGTCAAAGTTCCTAATGGCTTCACCTTAACCACGGCTGCATTTAAGCAATTTATCGAAGCAGAAATTCCAGATACAACCTGGAACAACATAGGGGCGCCTGAGGATATCGTAGATCTGCGTAATGCTGCAATTAATTGCTCTACTCTTGCTAGTGCACTAGAGGTATGTCTTCGCGATGCCGACCCTCAAGATCATCTAAATCTAAACAGCAGAGCAACTCTGGCTAGATCATTAGTGCGCGAAACTCCAGTTCCTGATGAAATAAAGGCAGTCATTGCAGAAGAATATAGTAAATTATGCGAACTATATCATCCAGGCGTTGATGTTGCAGTTCGCTCCTCAGCAACTACTGAGGATTCTGCAGATGCATCCTTTGCCGGGCAATATGAGTCATACCTCAATGTCAGTGGTGAGCAAGACATTATCGAGAAATGGCGCCGCTGTGTTGCAAGTATGTTTACCGAACGAGCGATTGGATACCACATCGAACACGGCATGCATCCTCTGGATAGTGCAATCGCGGTGGTTGTAATGAAGATGGCTCGCTCAGATAAAGCGTGTTCAGGCGTAATGTTCACAATCGACCCCGATTCCGGACACGATGGCGTGATACATATTGGTTCATCGTATGGGCTTGGCGAGTTGGTGGTTCAAGGAGTCGTATCACCAGATACATACACCGTCTGGAAAGAAGGGCTCAGGCAAGATAAGTTTCCGATCGTCCACAGAACTCTAGGCAGCAAAGAGCAGATGATGATTTATCACGAAGAAGCCGCTAATGAAGTCCAGTCTATCGCAGTTCCTTACGAAGATCGTCGACGTTGGTCATTAACTCGAGAGGAGTGCATTCAACTTGCTCAAATGGCCCTGAAAATCGAAGATTATTTTGCTAAACCAATGGATATAGAGTGGGCTAAAGATGGGGTCACCAATGACTTATTCATTGTTCAAGCAAGGCCAGAAACAATTCATTCAAAGGCGCAAGGAAATAAAATGACTATCTACAAAATCGATGAAAAACTAGCCGACTCACTGAAAATGAAAGGCAGAGTATTGGCAACTGGGCAAGCAGTTGGCAAACGCATCGGTAGTGGAAAGGTTAGGTTGTATAGAACCTATGGGGAAGTACTGGAAGGTAAGAGGGAATTGCGAAAATTGATAGATTCAGGTATGTCAATGGAAGAGATATCATCTGAATTATCGGTATTTGAGGAAGGAGATGTCTTGGTTACCGAGATGACAACTCCTGATTGGGAGCCTTTGATGAAACAAGCATCTCTGATTATAACACGGAAAGGCGGAAGAACCTCGCATGCAGCAATTATCGCTCGCGAGTTCGGAATACCAGCAATTGTAGGTTGTTCAGATGCTATGGATTTGCCAAACTTTTCGATTGTAACTGGGAGTTGTGCTGAAGGCGATACAGGATACGTGTACTCTGGAGAGGTTCCATTTGAAATTGAAGAGGTATCATTCGACGAGGATATGGAATTAACGACTAAAATTAAACTCAATGTGGGATTCCCTACAAAGTCGCTTATCGATTCAAAGTTGCCTGTGGATGGCGTAGGCCTTGCGCGAATTGAATTCATTTTATCCTCGGAACTCGGCATTCATCCTCTGGCATTTGTCCATCATGATGATCTAAAGCAATATGTAGAGACAGGTGAGTTAACATCTGGGCTAAAGCCATATCAAGAGGCATTTGTTGATGCTGATATTAGCGACGTTAGAAGTTTAGTCGAATCACTAGAGAGTCGTGCTTGGGCATATGAAGACAAAAGAGGATTATTTATCGACAAACTTCGAGAGGGAGTTGGTCTAATCTGTGCTGCTTTCTATCCCCGACCTGTCTTGGTTAGACTATCGGACTTCAAATCAAATGAATATCGAGAACTATTAGGTGGTTCAATTTTCGAGCCTGTAGAAGAGAATCCTATGATTGCATGGAGAGGTGCATCTAGATATTTGGACGAGAAATTCAAGCCTGCTTTCGAAATGGAAATTGCGGCAATGAAATCGGTCAAATACGACTTTGGGTTAGACAACTTACAGTTGATGGTTCCTTTTTGCCGTACACCAGAAGAAGGTGAAATGGTCAAGAATTTGCTTGAGGAAAATGATATCGGACCGAGTTTTGGAACCGATTTATTCGTGATGGTTGAATTACCATCTAATGCCATAGAAGCAGATCGATTTATGGAAATGATGACTTTGGCAGGAGGATCTATCGGTTCTAATGACCTAGTGCAGACTGTTTACGCTGTATCACGCGATGATTTAGAGGGCTATCAGAACCCGGTAGATGCTAGGTCTCCAGCAGTTAAATCGATGATTAGAGAAATCGTTAGAAAATTCAAAGCCAAGGGTCTAGAAATTGGTATATGCGGGCAAGCGCCCTCAGATTTCCCGGACGAGTTCCCTCCTTTCCTTATCGATTGTGGTATAACTAGTATTTCAGTAACCCCAGATACTGCTATTGCAGTTAGAGCAACAGTTTTTGAGGCTGAAAAAGCAGCAAAATCTTGATCACTATTTTGCCATTAACTTAATTTCACATTCATCTAATCTAGTCTTGGCAACTAAGTGGTCAGGGTCAATTTGTAGCACCGCACGCCATGCGGCTGAAGCAATATCAAATTGTTCAGCCTCATGATGTATGGCAGCAATGTGTAATCTAGAATCTATATGTTGCGAGTCAGCTTTGACAGCCGCTTCAAAATCACTCAAAGCGTTGTCATCCTTACCCCATTCCAAATACAACAAACCTCTTTGGTGCCACGCAGGGGCATAATCCGGCGCCATTCTAAGTGCATCATTGAGCGGCCCCTCTGCTCTTTCCGGTCTCTTTAGGGCAACAAAGCAAGCAGCCAATTGTGTTAATGCTTGGTGGTGGTGAGGGGCCTTTTCAAGAACCATTTCTAGGTCAGAGCGTGCATTTGACCACTCTCCTAAACTCATTTCAGCCTCGGCTTTCTTGAATCTAGCAAGTGTAAAATTTGGAGCTAAATCTAGCAATATTTCTGCATCATCCAATGCCTGCTTTCCTTCATCCATTGCCATATAAATACTACATCGATTTAATCTCGCCCGCATATGTCCTGGATCTTTGTCCAGTGTTTTTGCGTAATAGTCCAATGCTCTGTCTAAGTGTCCACTACGTGCTTCAATATTGCCTCTGACATAGGTGATTATCGGGCTCTGGCCATGTATATCGGCGATGTCTATTTGCTGAGCAGCTGCCGTGATGTCTCCTTTGTCTAGGAATAAAAGTGCAGATTCTGCAGCAACTGAAGGGTCGTCTTCCGGTAATAATCGACCAGCCCTTGCCAATGCTTCTTCCGCCGAATCAATATTTTTCAACAGTCTATTCGTCCTTGCCATTCCCAGCCAAGCAACTCCTAATTCTCGGTTTAGTTTCAATGCATTTTCGAATGCAGATATTGCTACAGATAGTAATGTAACGTCGGTTTCTCCAGTGCCGTCTCTAGTTCTATCTGCATACGCTAAATGTAACCGCCCCTCTACTACATGAAGTAAAGCATGGTCGATCCCTACTGGGGTTTCATCAAGTAACTTCTGAGCATCATTAATTCTTCCATCAAGTAGATTCCTAGTGGCTATTCTAGCTCTTAATTCTCCATTCATCTTATCTTTTTCAAGTGCTTTGGTCAAGGATTCCTCTGCTGCAGAAGCCGAACCTTCAGTCAATAATAAGTCAGCCTTTAACAGGATAAGATCAACTCCTCCGGCCTCTAATGCAACTGCGTGAATTGAAGCCTTTAACGCGTCTTTCAGTCTATTTTTTTTCGGGGCTAGTAATTTTGCTTTCAGTGCCCATGCATCTCCGCACTGTCTATCAAGTTCCAGGCACTTTTCGGCGGCTTCAAGCGCCTTTGAGTTTTCATTTTCCTCAAATAATAGATTCGCGTAACTTAACCAATCCTTTGATTGGCTAGGGTCTTCGTTCAATGCGTTCTCAATTGCTTCTAAAGCCTCAGAGCGGGAACCCGCTCGTGCACGCAATCCGGATAGCAGTGATCTATCTGCGGGCGTATCAAGCCCCAATGCCTCTAATCTTCTTACATCTCGCTCTGCTTCCATATCCCCCATTTTCGCTAGCAAATGGGCGTGTGCACGTAGCAACTCAGGATCATCCGGATTAACAGTCATTCGAGCCTCTAACCAATGTCTTCTGACATCTTGGTCACCTTTTTCTATCGCAATATGTTCCAATGCTTGCAAGATGTTACTATTTCCTGGTGAAGATGAATAAGCGATTCCGAAGCAGGTCTCTGCCCAATCATAACGCCTTAGAGACAGACTAGCATGGCCTAATTTGTGAGCAGTCACAGGTTTTAATCCCATGTTATCCGCAGTCATATTATGGGAATCGAATGTTTCTAAAAGTCTTAAAATTAAATTTGAGGTATTTTGATTTAACAGGTCAGTATCATCCACGCTGCTTTCAATAGAAATCGAAGAAACTAACATTTCAAGAGCATCTAGTGCTTCTACGAAGATGCCATGTTCATCCAAGGAGTTGCCTATTTCACCAATTTGTTCTAGATGTGTAATTGTATTGTGTGCCAATAATGCACCATCAAGTTCGGGATTTGTAGCACGTAAGGCCTCGACCATTCCGTTTAATGTTGCTAATCTAGAATTCATTCTAGAGACTTCTGAATTAAGGTGGCTAAAGTGTGCTCCTTGGCTCTGTTGCAGTATTATGTTATTTTCAGTTACTTCAACTAACTTATCGTGGGTCTTTTTTAGCCAATATCCAGTGCCTCCTCCAGCGCCAATGACAGCGATTCCAAATAAAGCAGTTAGCGGTTCCATAGTGCACGAGTTTTCTTTGCCCCTTTATGCTCATCGGCTAAACTGGGTGTAAACAACGCTATTTCACGACCTTTTATTTTAGACCGAAGAATACAAAATTGACAAAAAACCTCACTTTTTTTATTACTTCTTTGCTCACATTCAAAGGCTTTCACTTTTCAACAGTGTTGGGGTCAACATATGGAAGGTCACGCTAATGGCGAATCAAACTCGTCTTGGTTTAGTGATAGTATTGAAATTTGGGCAAATATGGGCTGGGAAGTCAGTGGCATTGAGCAGTATCTTTCTGAAAACCCAGATACAGCCACAGAGGCACTGTTAAGGGTTGAATATTTGGTCAATTTGTCTAGTGATTTAAGAGATAGATTAAATTTCGAATGGTTGGAAAAAAATGAACTATTTTCTCAATGGTTAAATGAACTTCAAGACCCTATGAAAGGAGAAATTATTCTTCAGGAATATGAAGAGTGGGCAAAAAGTAATCGGCCTTGGGAATTGATTCTTGTTCAAAATAGATCTGAATGGGACGCGGTTCGCAAAGGAGAGGAAATGTTGCTTTTTTTGGCTCGGTGTGACTCACTAGACCCTTCATCACATCCTCAACTTTCTGTTCTTATACCTATGTTCAAGTCGCCCGAAATGGCGGTGAAAATAGATCATGAATTATCTATCTTAGAACAGAATGAAGCACGGCAAAAAAGAACCATTTTCGCATCTGTTGAATTACTAAAAGAACAGGGATATGATGCAGAATATATTATTGATTTGCCAATGATAGAAGCCTTGGAAGAGATAGCTGAAAAGCAAAGAATGCATACAGAGTATGAACTCTTGAGATTACAGATTATCGATAAACTATCACCATTTGATGATAAAATTGCGGAAGATTATGAAAAACATCGACTTGCGTTGATTGGGCGCTCCACCGAACAAGATTTGATTGAATTAAAATCAAAAATTTCCTCTATCAGTGATGATTTACACCAGCGTTTATCTGATGTAAATGACCAAATTTTTGCTTGGAGAGAAAAGGGAATTATCTTCTCTCACGATGAAGTTATTCGACCAGATGAACTTATGCAATGGGAAACCAACCTCCCTGAACTTGAAAACAGTGTTTCCAAACATCTGCATTGGCTTGAGAGATATCGAAAACTTGTGGAAATTTGGCCTGATGAAAACGAAGGCCATAACTATCTAGGTTATCTAGAAAATACAGACGACCTGATTGATGTAGTAGAAAATCTTCTACAAAAGTCAAGACAATCAGAATTAGAATCCCTGTCAATAATAGAAAGATTTCAAAACTTAGGCTTGGTATTGGACGGTTATCAAACATTGATTCAAAACAACCCAAAGATTGCGTTAGATGAAATTAAACAGTCACAGGATTTATGGCAACAGCGAGTAGATTGCATTGAAAAATTATTGGATATCGACACCTCCTTTGAGGGAGAACAGATAATTAGCAAAAGGGTCTCGCTATTACGTGAAATTGATGCAGGCCCTGATATTATTGAAGATACAATATTGATGATTGAAAACAGTTCGAGGAGAAGGGCAAGGCATCGAAGGATGTTAGAATCGGACTTATTAGATCTAATTAAGCAAGGGAAAGCTTCAGAAGACACAATTTCTTCAAGATTTAATCTTTTAGAGTTTGAGAATTTCCTCGCTCATTCAAGGAAGTTCGGAACAAGCAATAATGCTTCACTAACTGGCAACTCCGCTATTACTTCAACAATCAGTGAAAGGTTAGAAGTCAAATTAAGCAATGAATTATCACAATATCAGAATGCAGGTTGGTATGTGAACCATCTATTAGACCAATTAGAGAATAATCCAATTGAAGTAGCTAAGATATTAGCCAATGTTAGGCCATTAATCTCTAACCACGATTCATTGAGGAGACGGCTTACTGCATTACCTTGGAGTCGTGATGTTAAACTGGCAATTCAGGTACAAGAGGAATTACAAGACCCTCTCAAATTATCACAGTTGGCCAGTAACATACCCACATTTATGAAACATCTTTCAAGTATGGACGTTGAAGATTCAGAGTTCACATTTGTAGCATGGAAACCCAAACCAATAAGAAAAACATTACTGCCAATACCGGAATCAATTCAGGACCCTAAGGATACCTTAGAGGACGCCCATGAAGCAATACTAGACGCTATGGATGAACAAAGCAAATTCAAAGCCGAAGCCGATGAGGTTGAAGATGAGCCAAAGGTTATAGAAAAAGAACAGGTAATTAAGAGAAGGGAAATAAAAGAAAATCCTCCAGTAGAGTTAGAATTAAACTCTCAGCCTGTCGAGTTGAAACCTAAGTTAGAAACAGTTGATCAATTTAATGACGATCCGATGGTCGAATTGATTGAAGACGGCCTGTTAGAAGAATACTCTAGATTTTTATTAGCCTTAGGATTAAGCGATGTCGCATCTAATATTCTTGATGGAAAATCAAAACCAATCGATCAAATAAGGAAGTCAATAGCCCCATATGTAGGAGTCGAACCTAGGGATATGAGAATAGATAGGATGCTGAGGATTGCATTAAGACTAATACCAAAAGGCGAACAAAAAGATCAGCATAGAAAAGCGATGCTAACAAAGATTATTTCCGCTTTGCACAAGTACAAAAAATGGATGAAGGCAAGACTTGAAGCACGTCATTCCAGCGCCAAAGGTAATTTCCTAGAGGATGCAAAGAATCTTGGAATCGCATTGAACAGAATTCCTGGACCAGGCTTTGCAGTTCCGTTAACAAAGGATGAAAAATCATTACCAAATTCAGCAGATATTGAATCATTATTTGGAGAGGTTGAGACGCTGATAAATAGCATGGACATTCCTTCTGCCAGTGGAGTCGTAGTAGAAGCGAATTGAATCACTTTAACTCTTCAAGCAGTTCATTTTGTTCATCTTCAGTCAATGATTCTTCTACTGGAGATGCCTTAACTGCAATTTCAGGAGCATCCGGCAAAGGTGCATTGAGTGGCACCTCTCCCGCATCGATTGGCCCTAAGCCTAAACCAATCGGCGGTGGTAATGGAGGGGGTAAAGTCGCAGGTGGAAGTGATGATTTAGCCGGTGGATGGGGAATGGGCGGTCCAGGATTTATTGGTGGTGCAGGCGTTGGTAAAGACGTTGGCGGTGGTGGAGCATGAGTATTAGCCGGTGCTGATGTAGGCGGCCCAGCTGCAGGTGGAGCAGGTTCACCCAGTGGAGTTGGCGGCATTGGAGCGTGGTCAATAACTTTCATATTATCAGACGAATCATTCTGTTCAACTTCTTGTGGTGGAGGTGGTGGAGGTAGGTTATTGACTCCGTTGGCGGAATTAATTGAGTCAGATATAGCAGGGGGCGGTGGCAGCGAATTTAGCTCTGGAGGTTGTGACTGATTCATTACCTCAGGCGGGTTAGGCGCTGGGAATTGATTGAATTGTTGTTGTGAAGATTGTATTTGAGAATTAGGTGAAATAATTTGCTGAGGTTTAGATAAGGCTTCATGAAGGTCGTTAATCGATTCTGTATCGAACTCTCCTACCTCCATATATTTGGCTAATGTAGGCCCAATTAAAGCCATACTCAATCTAAATCGGGGCCTGTTTGAACCATATCCGGTAAGGGTAATTTTATGTTTTGAACCATTCGCTGAAAACTCTAGACTGTGAACCTCTAGATGCATGTATGCCCAACCGATCAATCCGATGCCTACCAGTAACTGTCCTAAAAGCGAAACCATAGGAATCAATATCGAAATTAATAGCCCGCCAATAAAAGCGCTAATCCATAGCCACTGATGTTTATGCATTAATTCGTTGTGATTATGAGAAAAACCGGTTAATTCATGTTTCATTGCAGATTTAATGTTTAATCTTCTTTGACCGTCATTTCCATAATTAGATTCGACAATTCTAATTAATTTTTCATTGATTACTAACGATGTAGAGGACAAACCATCAGGGGTCTCGACTAACGGGAACTCTTGAACTTCATCTCCTGCAAGCGCCATAATAGGGGCAGCTCTTATTGGAAGACTCCATTGAGCCACTTCCATATTTTCATTAGAAGTAACAGTCTTTTCTATTTCCTCTATGCTTTCATCCGATTCTTCATAGGTTTCATCTTCTAGAAGGTTTGATGGCTCTACATCATTTTCTTCTGATGAGTTCTCATCAATTGATGAAAATGGGTCCTCATCATCCGGCCAACTAGACGAGTCACTGTCGCTCATGGGTTAGGCACGGCCAACACGCTTCTTAATATGCCCGAATTTATGTAATATCATTTGGTATTCAACTGTGAATATCAGACAACCATGATTTTACATCATCGCGCTCTTGGTATCCTTTACCAGCCTTGGTACCTACAACAGTCTCAATCGCTGCACTAGATGCAATTTCAAGAGTTCTATCGCTTACAGGGCCGTTGAACACAATAGCAATTGCACCATCTGCTTCTTCAGCAGCCTTTGCCAACTTTGACGGGCCAATAGGTTCTGAAATTGAACCATCAACCATTACGAATAGTGCTTTATTTTTGTCGAGATCGTCTAGGTGGTCAAAGAATTCATGCACTTCAGCAGGCACTTCTTTTTGAGAGTAAGTCTCGTCCATGTCATCAGCCCAATTTTTATCTTCAACACCGGCCTTCTTGTCGTCTTTTTCTTGCTTTTTACTAATTTGGTGAGCAAATTTACTTGCTTCAATCTTCATAGATAGGCACTTAGTAACGGTCTTTTGAGGAAGAAGTTCCCATTCTTGTCCTACTGGTGCTTGTGCGACATAATCAACTTTCATCATATCCATCAGTTGGGTGAATAGCATTTCGCCACCCCGATCTCCATCTATTGCCAATACAACGGTTTCTTTACCATTAGCCAAATCGATTAGTTCTTGTTTCATCTCACCAGTACCATCGGCGCTGATTGCGTTTTTTACACCACAATTTAGTAGATTTCTAACATCATTTCTTCCCTCAACAACAATCAGTGAGGAGGAACTTTCAATGTTTGGACCACAGGTGAGGCCATGATATGAAGTAGCAGTTCCTACTGTCAAAACAGAACGAACCTCTTCTATAACAGTCTTCGAGGCCGCTTCTCCAGAATTGACCATCTTCAACAATAGTTCTTTTGCTCTGTCAACAACAGTATTTCTCTTGTTTGCTCTTATGTCGAGTATTTCCATAACTACAATTTTTGCAGTACATGGGCCAATCCTGTCTATAGTTTCTAAAGACGATGCAATAATTGCAGTCTCAACATTATCTAGGCTACTAGGAATAATTATCATCCCATGGACCTTTCCGCCCTTGGTTTCCATTTCAACGTCTACGTGACCAATTCTTGCAGTCCTCTGTAATTTCCTCAACTCTAGTTCATCACCGAGCAATCCCTCGGTTTGTCCCATGATGGCGCCAATGATGTCCTTGCGTTGAACTGTTCCATTTACTTTAATATCAGCGCGAATTTGGTACTTCATCGCCTTGCTCTGTTTTGAGTTATGTCCTCCACGGTTATTTGATTTCTTTGCCATTTGAATATCTCCTTATTATCCACATCCCTGAACAGAATGTTAGAGAAACTCCAACTTTCCAAAGCCGTGAGACGAATCTCAGGCGTGAACATGATGTGAACAAACTCTCCTGCGACCAATACTTATTGAATGCTCGCGTTGAAAAACCGCAATTTATGCTTTTTTTAATGGGCAACTAATTCAAGAACAGTAAGTGCATCGGCTAATTGTGTCCGGAGTTCTGTGCTATAGTTTGGAGGCCTTCCAAAGCACGATAGAAGTCATGCTTGTTGACGGCATATTGACTAGGGAAGAAAAGCGACTGGTCATTAAATTAGCCAGCGCACTAAATCTTGAAGAAGATGAACCTTCTAAGATATATGAAGCTATAAGAAACGGTAAATCNATAAAAGGCGGAAACCCAATTACTCTTTTAGAAGCAAAGGAGATTTACACAAAAGTCTTCGAAATAGCNATCGTTAATGCTTCCTTGTCACGTGATGAGTTTAGGGTTTTGGCGCACTTAAGAGATCTATTCGAAATTGACGATGATGAGCACGAAAAGATTGAGGCTCAACTTCGTGAAATTGTTAAAGAGAAATTCGAAGATCCTAATGTTATAGACAAGATGTTAGGTACTTTGAGGGATTCAGTTAATTTAGTCGGCGACTTATTCGATGTCGTACGAAAGAAATCAACTGATGGTGCTAAGAAATGAACCTTCAACTAGATCAATTACTGGCAGATACATCGCCAAAGGTTCTCAAATCTAAGCGTAAGACCATGAAATTTTTACTTAGAGCATATCNAGCCGGAACTCCAGGAATGAATACCAAACCGAAGACAGATATTTTGGCAAAACAAGGGGCCTTCTCTTTTCACTATGGTTGTACCGACCCTGAAATGCGAACGTTAACTTCTTGGTTGTTTACTAATACACCTAGTAGGAGAAAATTAGCAAAATTGATTCCCAAACTTTGGAAAAGGCACGGAAAAGAAGATCTAAAACTGGTAGGATTATTATTAGCTAATATGAACAGGGAAGATTTGAATGAAGATCCCTGGATTGTACTAATTCACTTATTCAACAAAAGTGAACCACTTGAAACAATTTTAGAAATTACCGAAGAAATAAATCGCTCAGATAATAAGGTTCCAGATGATGAATGGCTCATAGCGATGGCTCAGCAAAGTGATTTATGGCACCAAATTGCGATGCTATTTATTTCCGTGAGGAGCCAAGGCATTGGAGAATTGAAACCACTAGTTATTTCTGCACCTGCTGGCGGCGAATTATTTGAAAAGATAAGAAATAACTTATTGAAATCAAATACTTGAAACACCGGTTTTCCTTAGCGGAACCATGAGTGAGCGATTTCTTCCGACTGAAGACCCAGTCATGGAATCTGTACTTCAGTGGACCGTCAACAGGGACGCGCAAGATGTAAGGCGTCTATTAGAATGGCTTCCCGAGGCCCGTTCTTCAAGAGAGAGAAAGGCACTGTTAGAACGGGTTCGAAGTTTACTACTAGAATTAGAAGGTGCCATGAATAAACTTGACGAACTACATTGATGATGATTATGACCACTTACGTAATTTTGGCCGGTGGTAAAAGCTCACGTATGAAACAAGATAAATCGATGATGGAAAGAGGCACAAATAGAATTTATCAATTATGNAAATCTATGGGNAAATCTAGCATCATCACCCTATGTGGCGATGAATCTAGAATTGATTTTTTTGAAGGAGAGGTTTGGCCCGATCCTACTGGTTTACGTGGGGCGCTAGACATAATCAAGTGGTGCTTTAACAACATCGAAGACAGAATTCAATTAATTCCTTGCGACGCTTTTAATCTGGAAAAAGAAGCCCTTAGCTGGCTTGATACTTTTGATAACGCTACACCTGTAGACTATTTAGGTAATCGTCAACCACTATTATCGGTCATATCAGATAAAGAAAAGATTGATTTCTCGGCCAATGATATCAGGGGACTTTTTTCTAACATTCCTTCTGTAGTGAATGAAAAAATTGCCGGACAGTTTAATAATTTCAATACCGAAGACGACTTATCAAAATTAGGACAGTCTTCGAGTTAGGAATTGATTGAATTAGTAATGAGAAAATTCAACTTCTTCAATCGAATGAGTTACTTTGTGACCATTATCAACAACAGTTCCAATTATCTCGACACCAGCCATTTTCTTTTGTAACCAATCACAAATATGGTTTGCTTTATTGGCACTTACTGCTATAATTANACCAATACCCATATTGAATGTTCGATACATTTCACGGGTTTCAACACCTCCGATTTCCTGTAGCCATGCAAACTCAGGATGTACTGGTAAAGGATTGCTGATATGCCATCCTAGGCTGCTGTGTAGTCGCAANAAGTTCGATAATCCGCCACCAGTTACATGACAAATTGCACGAAGATCACTTATTGACAACTGACTATTTTGTTGCGCATAATGAATTAAATCAACCACTGGGTCACAGTAAATTCTGGTCGGATTGAGGAAGATTTCCCCTAAGGTTGTTTTTTCTTTTCCCGCAAACCGTAGAACTTCTCGGCCAGTGCTACTGGGGTCAAAAGGTACTTCATCGGTATAATCAAATTCTGAGTGTTCCATTATTCTTCGAACCAGAGAATAGCCATTGGAATGAATTCCAGATGATGGTAAACCAATTAATACATCTCCTTCTTGTAAATTCTCGCCAGTTATAGCCTCGCCTTTTTTTAGATATCCAAGCGCAGTCCCTGACAAATCTAACTCGGTCACAATGCCGGGTAGTGAAGCAGTTTCGCCACCGGCTAATGTNACTCTTGCAAGACGACAAGCCTCAGCAAGGGATGCTCCCAAGGCAGCATGAGTNTCAGGATCCGGCTTTGGAACAGCAACATAATCAACAAATGCAATCGGTTCAGCACCAACACATAATAGGTCATTAACATTCATTGCCATACAATCTATACCTACTCCAGCCCATTGATTTAATTTTGAAGCAATCTGAAGTTTACTCCCCACTCCATCGGTTGCTAATGCAAGAAGACTATCTCCAAATTCTATCAATCCACCAAATCCACCTGGTAAGTCAACAGGTGCTCCGGGAGTGCCTGCCTGGCGAACCGAACGTCCCAANGATGAAATTAGCGAAGCTACTGCAGAACCCTCCAAATCAATATCTACGCCCGCACTAGCATAGTCCATTGGTTCGTCCATGATATTCCATCCATAGGGGACTGATGAATTAACCGGCTCAACTGGTCAAAGATTTAGAAAGTAAAGGCAGGCTAATATCTAGTCTGTAATCAATACCGGAATGAGTACCATCGAATTCTTCCCATCTGTGTTCAATTCCTAATTTAGAGAGCATATCAACTAACTTACGACTGCCATATTGGATACCATATTGGTCTCGATTACCACAATCGATGAATAATAATTCCAATGATTCTAGATTACTTGATTTTGATTGAATTAACTTTAGGGTGTCGAATTCTAGCCATTTAGACCATCGCTCTTCTATTAGTTTACAATATTTCATATCAACCGGTAACTGAATGCCAAAAGGATTGTCTTCACTAAATTCCGCAGGATCATACGAGGCCGCCATCGCACATACCATCAATGTATGAAAATCATCAGAACTCATCTTATCTGATTTTAACACTGAGTCAACNTAATCAGCAGGCGAACCGTAACNTGAGATATGNGNAACGGTTTCGGCAAAAGTAGGCATAAACATAGTATCAAACCCGACATCGCCAGAATGACTCACAATAGCATCCCACTGGTCCGGTTTGGTAAGAGCGTTATACATTGCACCATAACCTCCTGAAGACTTGCCAATCAAGCCAAATTTGCCATTGCAAGAATATCTTTCAATTATTGATTTTTTCAGGTCTGTTGATAACCATGCACTCCAATTTCCTAATACCGGTGTATCAACAAATTGATTTCCTCCCAATGAAGTAAAGGTATCTGGTAAAACCAACAAACAGGGAGACATTTCTCCAGTTCCTACCAACCTTTCATGTCGTTGCAATATACTCTCAGAAAAAGCCTTCCATCCGGCTCTTGCAGGAGCAGACGAGGTAAAAGGTGCTAAGTAAATAATCGCTGGTAATTTCACTCCTTTTTCGATTAACTCCATTCCTTGGGGCGTAATGTGAACAAGAACTTCTCTAGCAGTTGGATCTCCAAGTCGATTTTCTAACAGTTCCGAATCAATTACAAATCTATCAATTTGACCAAGAATCGGCGCAAAAGAATGTTTGGGCATAGACACTCCAGAAGTTCATCACTCATTGGTTCTGCGGCCGTGGCGAACGGGCAATGGACANGGCTAATTTTTGTAAAAAAAGCATACAGAGCCACTATTCTTCCAGTGGAAATATAGGGGTGAGGGTTTGCTTAGAAAAGAGTACATAAACGGTTGACTTATTGCCAAACTGTTCGCGACATTGGGATAGGGGGGATTAGTTGTTACAAGAGTTTGATTTACCAGCACGTTGGACCTCAATGATCCAAGATTTATACGCCGAAGCAGTTCACAATCTGGCTCAAAATTGGCCAGATGAACAATCCTTAGAAGTATCATATAGAATTATTGAAGGNTTTGATGATGAATTTGCACATGATATCATCGAACATCCAGAACTACACTTCCATGCAGCAAATCATGCATTGAGGCAATTTTTACGCGATGCAGGNCATCCAGAAATATTTCCATTTGTCCGAATAGTCCANCTACCTAGCGACCAAGTTAGGATTGTTTCACAATTAAGATCAGATGATATCGGTCAAATGTTAGCGATTGATGCTGTTACAACCAAGATTTCAGGAGTAAGACCTAGAATTTACTCAGCATCATTTGAATGCGCCTCTTGCGGCCATGTAACTATTGTAAATCAACCGAATGAGCAAGAACTGATTGAACCTATTGAATGTTCACAAATTGATGGAGGCTGTGGAAAACCAAAACGCCAAACAAGGTTCGTTTTACAACAGGACGAATCGATATTAATCAACTCTCAATTTATTGAACTGCAGGAACTTCCTGAACAAATGAAAGGGGGTATTCAACCTGAAAGAATTATTTGTATTGGTGAGCANGATTTAGCCGGTAAACTGAATCCAGGGGATAGAGTGAAGGCAAATGGTGTGTTATTCATTCGTTCTCAAAGGAAAGGNGGGAAAGATACACCAGTATTCGATATATTTCTNAGAATTCATTCACTTGAGCGCCAAAATGTGCCGCTAGAAGAAATAAAAATTTCTGAAGATGAAGAATTAGAGATTAAGGAGTTGGCTGGTAGAAATGACATTTATGATTTATTCACTAGAAGTATAGCACCGTCGATTTTTGGTATGGATCGTGTGAAAGAATCCCTGATGCTTCAATTATTTGGCGGCGTAGCACGCTTAAATCCCGACGGAACAAGGAATAGAGGCGACCTCCATATTCTCTTAATGGGCGACCCTGGTGTTGCGAAATCACAATTATTGAACTATATGTCAAGAATATCTCCGCGTGGAAGATTTACATCAGGTCAGTCTGCATCAGCAGCAGGTCTCACTGCAGCAGCAGTTCAAGATTCCGCAGCTGAAGGTCGTTGGACTTTAGAAGCGGGGGCTTTGGTTCTAGCAGATTTAGGATTGGCGGCTATTGACGAATTCGACAAGATGAACGAAGGCGACAGATCTAGCATGCATGAAGCAATGGAACAACAAACCATTTCTATATCTAAAGCCGGAATTAATGCTAGTCTTAGGACAAGATGCGCAGTTCTCGCCGCAGCCAATCCGAAGAACGGACGCTTTGAGCCAGTTTCTGAAACACCCTTTACTGGTCAGATTAATCTAGCCCCACCCCTAATATCAAGATTTGATATAATTTGGCTATTAACTGATGACGCAGATGAATCTAAAGACTCAAAAATTGCTCATCACATTATTAAAAATCGCTTGATTGGTACTAGTGAATTACTCGTCACCGAAGGAAGTGCACCCGATCCAGCAAAAGGTTCGATTGCCGGTCTTCAAAAATCACAAGAAGGCGATGAAATTCTAGCCAGAGATTTAATTCGCAAATATATTGCTTATGCTAAGAGATCTATTCATCCAAAGTTGAACGATGAAGCCCAAAACAAAATTGTTGAATTCTATGTTGAAACCAGAAAGAAAGGCGGGGAATCATCAGACAGCGTTTCAATTACAGCACGTTCCTTAGAGGCAGTTGCTAGAATGGCTGAAGCCAGCGCTAGAATACGCCTCTCATCTGTTGCAAATATCGAAGATGTGGAAAGGGCAATTAGACTGACAAAAACCTGGAGAAATGAGTTGATGGGTGAAAATTTCGATATGACTTCTATTGAAACCGGAAAGAAGACCTCAGTGAGAAATCAAGAAAGAACCATTTTAGAAATAATTTCTACTCTTCAAAACCAGTCTACTAACAAAGTAAAGGTCGCCAATGTATTAGATGTATATAACGAGGCAGAGAAATATAGTATTTCCAGAACAAAAGCCGAAGACATTATTGAAAAGTTGGTTTCTCAAGGAAGTATCATGCGTCCTTCAGGATATGAAAGCCTTCAGATTGTTTGACATTATCCGCTGTTATCTTGAAGGATGAACTACTGGGATTGTCATGGCGGAAGCACATGTTACAGAACCTGAAGGCGATGTAAGCGACGCCAACGCTCTTGACCCACAGAAAATAGGTTTCATGTGTGGCCTTGAAGTCCACCAACAACTTTCAACAGGAAAGTTACATTCTAGACAATCAGGAGAATTATATGATGTGAGTATCGACACAGTTCCAGATGTATGGCCAAGATTTTCAAGGAAACTTCGCGCTTCTAGAGGGGAAGGTGGAAAGGTTGACATCGCAGCTAGATTTGAATCCAGAAGAAACCGCTCATTCATCTACATCCAATCACCCAATTCAGGCTTAATCGAATTAGATGACCAACCGCCACTGGCACATGATAGAGAAGCCCTCAACATAGCATTGACCGTTTCCGCTTTAGTAGATGCTAAACCGGTTTCGCTTTTCCAAACAATGAGAAAAACTGTAGTTGACGGCTCTAATACCAGCGGCTTTCAACGCACAACTCTAATCTCTACAGACGGAAAATTATCCACCGAAGGTGGATTAGTTGGAATTGATGTTTTATGTCTTGAAGAGGATAGTGCGAGAAAATTAGATACAATCTCAACTGAAAATGGAGAACAAGTAATCTATAATTTAGATCGGCTAGGTCTTCCATTAATTGAAATTGCTACTGCCCCTGACGTCAAGTCCCCTGAGCATGCAAAACAAACAGCGATTGCCTTAGGCCGCACACTTAGGCAAACAAGAAGAGTTAGAAGGGGACTTGGAAGTATTCGTCAAGATCTAAACGTTTCAATCGCTTGTGGAGATAGAATTGAGATAAAAGGCTGCCAAGATTTATCTTGGATTCCTAGAATAATAAGACTGGAAATGGCTAGACAATTACACTTTTATCGCTTGTCTAACAAACTGAGAACTGGTTTGCAATTGCCTCTACTTCCCCCAGATAGACGTTTAACTGATAAAAATGTAGAATTCGAAGTTGCTAGAAAAGTTGAGCAGGCGTTACCTCTCAGATTAGTCGATGTGTCAGAAATTTTTTCTGATTGCGAATCGAAGATGGTCAAATCTGGCTTAGATAAAAAATATGTTATGCTAGCATTACCACTACCCGGGCTTAATGGTCTAATAGGTACTAAACAACTAGATAATGACGGTGCACAATTACCTAGGCTTGGGCGTGAACTTGCTGGTGCTGCTAAATTAGCAGGGGTAAAGGGAGTTTTCCATTCCGACGAATTGCCAGCATATGGTATAGAAAATTCACATGTGGGCTCGGTAAAAAAGCAATTAGAACTTGGTGATAAGGATGCGTTCGTTCTTTGTCTAGCACCTTACTGGCAGGCCGAACTTGCATTGGAGAGCGTTCTTGATAGAGCTCGAATGGCTTGGCATAGAGTGCCACAAGAGGTGAGAAATGTCGTAATCAAAAAAGGTGCACCAGAAGATGGAACAACCTCTCCAATGAGACCATTACCTGGTGGAGCAAGAATGTATCCTGAGACGGATATTCCTACAGAACTCCTTACCGAAGAGCACTGGTCTAAAATCATCTCAAATTTACCGATGACCGACATTGAGAGACAAGAAAGAATTTCTAAATTTGATGTTTCCGAAGATCAATCTAATCAAATATTGGCAAGAGAGTTAGATGATATTTTTGTCGATTTGTGCGGGGATTTACCACACAAAGCTTGGGCCGCAGTGTTACTAGAGAATGAAGATGAAAATCCTCAATTATGTAAAGCAGTCTTAACTGCCAAAGAAAATGGAGACTTAACCAGAGAAGCCGTAAATTCAGTGATACAAGCATTTTCTCAGAAACCATTACCTTCTCTAGAAATAATTTCGAAATATGCATTAGACAATGGTCTCAAGCCAGCAGATTTAGGGGATTTAGAATATATAATTAATGACATAGTTAATCAGAGAATTGACTTTGTTAAAGAGCGAGGGATGGGTGCAATGGGGCCTTTGATGGGCGTGGTGATGCAAGCAGCCGGTGCTGCTGATGGTAAAGCTGTTAGCGCGCTTCTGAGGTCAGCAATTCAAAGGATAACGGAGTGATTCTATGCGCCGCTGTGCCGCAATATTTTGCGTTATTATACTACTGTCTATTATTCCAAATTCTACAGCGCAAGAGGTAGATGAAAATCCATTAGATTTTGATTTTGATTGGAATTTTGAGTTAGGTGACGTATTTGTTTCAACAAAGCCCCTAATAGAAATGAATACAATTTTTGTTAGAACCTCAACCTCTAATCCTAATTCAGATTCTGCCGGCGTTTTTGCATTTGATTTTGAAGGTAAAAAACTCTGGAATATTCAAAATCCAAATTCGACTTATCACGATATGTCCCCATTGCTATTTGTCAATGCAGGACTCGGAGATTGCGGGGCTTGGTCCAATATGCTAATTATTGGATGGTCAGATGGAAGTGTTGAGGCCTTAAATCCAAATACGGGCGAAACAGTTTGGAAGCAAAAAACCAAGAAGATAACATGGGGCATTACTGGTTCCATGTTGATTGATGAAGAAAATTTAGTAGTTCCAACTAGGAATGGCATAGCTAGTTTCTGTCTCGCAAATGGAGATAATATTTTTGACTACGAAACTGGAATAGGGTGGAGAAACGGAGTATCAAAATTGGATAATAGATATTTTTTAGGCGATGAAAGTGGCAATCTATGGAGTGTATCAAAAGCGGGAATGGTCGAATCAAGGAATTTGGATATTGGAAAGATAAGGCATACACCATTGGTTATTGGCGATAAATTATTGATTCATGGGCAAGAAACATCCAGTAGTAATGTAGTTCTTGTTAATGTAAGTGACTTTTCATTTGAACTTATTTCAACCGCAGGGCCGTCTCCGGGGATTCCAATTTCAATTGGTGAAATGGTTATTTCATCTGATTTGAATAATTTGGCCTTGTTTCGCTGCCTAGAATCCTGTATAAAGTTAGATCAACATCCATTCACCTCCAATGGCGAGATTTCAGTAGTTCAAAATAACAAAGTAATGCTGCCAAGAAATACCGTAGAGGGCGGTTGGGGTATATTTTCAATCGATAATAATTCTTTCATAGAGTATGAAGGATTATTTTCGTCGACCAATGATTGGTATGGCACATCTGCCCCAGAATTTTCATCTGATGAAGAATTAGAAATTCTGGTTCTTGCTAATGACAACGGGGTGTTGGAAGTCTATACAAAGACACATGATTCTGTAGTTCAATTGGAAGAAAAATCTAACTCTAATTACTACTCACAAATAGTCACACTAATCCTAATGATATTCATCGCAATAGTTGGAATTCAGTATCTTCGCGAAAAATTTTCTTCGGCGTTTAAATTCTTTATATTGTTGGTTTTTTCTATTTTCTTATTTTCTTTCGGCGACATCGCTTCATCTTGGTCAGAATATATCGACAATTATAGGACTACATCAATAGATCAAGAAAAACTTTGGCAGGATGAATGGCCAGATGAATGGCTGGGGACTCAAATAATTATTTTTGAATTTGATAATCAAACCATAGCCTATGGCGGCATAACTGGAGAGGAAACAGCACTATCTTTAACCGTTAATGCCGCAGAAAATAATCAAATCAAAATAGAAATGTCTGATACTCCAATGGGTAAATATATTCATAGTTTCAATGAACAACAAGGAGACGGGTGGGTATATTTTGTTGATGGCAGTGAAGCAATCGTTTCAGCCGAATTCGCTAGGATTTCATCAGATAGTATTGTACACTGGAAGATGGTTTAGACGGTAATACTCAAGACACTTCACTTGTTGGCTAGTTCATGTTCCAAGCCACCGGTATACATGGTCCAGTGTTGGGCCCGTTAGGTAGCTTGATTTTGGATGTAGTATTACTCGGAATCGCATTCTGGATGCTGCTAAGCAATACTAAAAAGACAATCCCTGATGTAATATTATTTGCTTCAATTGTCGCTGGCGTCTCTGTGTTGAGGATTTTAATGGTACCATTACCAAACGTTCAACCAGTTACAGTCGCGGCATTATTGGTCGGTGCACAGTTAGGTGCAAAGAGAGGGATTGCATTTGCAATTTTAGTTACAATGATTACTAATTTCATTATTGGCAATGGGATTTGGACTCTTTACCAAGCCCTCGGCTGGTCATTGGTTGCAGTAATAGGGGCAAACTACAAACTAGTTTTAGACGGGAAAATAAATCACAAAAGAATTTTGTTTACTTCGATAATTGCAGCATTCATGTTTGATTTCATCGTATCACTTTCTGTTATAGATGGTTCAATAACTTTCAGTCAATTTATGCTTTACCTAGCAAATGGCATTCCTTATGACTTAATGCATGCTATAGGAAATCTGGCTTTTGCAGCATGGCTAACAACATGGTTTGTAAATTTATTACAACATCAGCCCACGCTTGAAGAAATTGAACTATCGGTTGTTGAAGGGCATGTCATTGAATCATAATGAACCGACAATGGTCCTAGTGGCTCGTAAAGATCTAAAACTTTCAGCAGGTAAATTAGCAGTACAATGCGCCCATGCAGCGACAAGTTGTACATTAGTCGCAACTAGAAATGAGAAGCGATTATTTGAACGTTGGAAGAATAACGGGGCTAGAAAGATATGTCTTCAGGTAGATAATTTACAATCCTTGCAAGTTATAGCAGGTCAAGCACAATCCGCGAATCTGATAACTCATATCGTTAAAGATGCTGGACACACTGAAATTCCCCCAGGAACAGTAACGGTGCTTGGAATTGGGCCAGGTCCTCGAAGAAGTATCGACGCCATTGTTCGAGAGTTGAAGCCTTATTGAGTATGAACTAGTGCTTTAACCGAGCGCAATGGGAATTCGTTCTTTCATTCATAGATTAACTGCTCCTCGACGCATTGGGGGTGTCCTAATTGAAGAGGATGTAAAAATGGTTTTTGTTATAAATTCTGAATTGAAGATGGGTAAAGGAAAAATTGCCGCTCAAGTTGGGCATGCTGCGGTCTCTTCAACCCTGAAATCTGGAGAAAAAACCCCTCATTTATTCGAAGCATGGTTGGCGGCAGGTCAAAAGAAAATCTGCGTTAAGGGAAAGGATGCCGGACATCTACTAGAGTTAGAAAAGAAATGTAAAAGTCTAGGCATTAATACTGTGAAAACTCATGACGCAGGACATACCCAAATCCCATCAGGTTCTCTAACAGTATTATCTTTGGGCCCAGATATTGAATCAAATTTAGATCCAATTACGGGGGATTTGAAACTTCTGTAATCAATCGCCGCATTGATGAGTGATGGGTCCTTCGATTGCCCATGCGCGAATATCCAAGTGACCGAGTTGACCTACGTAGCGATACTGTCACACAACCTACTGCTGCAATGAGAGAAGCAATGGTTAATGCTGCAGTTGGTGATGACGTTCTTGGCGATGACCAAACTGTAATCCAGTTACAAGATATGCTTGCTGAAATGTTAGGCAAAGAGGCAGCCCTTTTTGTCCCAAGTGGAACAATGTCCAATGCTATAGCAATTAGAGCCCATACATCTCCCGGCGACGAAATAATTACAGAAACTGCTAGCCATATTTATGTTTACGAAGGCGGGGGTTATGCTGCTCTTTCAGGGTGTTCTGTAGCACTTGTTCCGGGCAATTCTGGAATCATGGAGCCCGAAGATGTCGAAAAAGCAATTCGTAAACAAGAAGGTAGCCTTGGTCACTATCCTAACGGAAGTTTAGTCTGCGTAGAAAATACCGCCAATCGTGGTGGAGGAACATGTTATCCCCAAGAAAAGCTCGATCAAATTGCAAAAATAGCCCACGACAATGGATGTGCGGCTCATATAGACGGCGCTCGATTGTTCAATGCTTGCGTCGCAACAGGTACTTCTCCTTCTAGAATGGTTAGAGAATATGATTCCATTTCGATTTGTCTTTCAAAGGGCCTCGGGACACCAGTTGGAAGCGTTTTAGTAGGCTCTAGCGAGATTATCTCTAAAGCACACAGGTGGAGAAAAATGTTTGGCGGTGGAATGAGGCAGGCCGGCGTACTTGCTGCATGTGGAATCTATGCCTTAGAGAATCATGTGGAGAGATTGGAAGAAGATCACAGAAGAGCAAAACATCTAGCTGAATCTGTTAATTCAATAAATGGATTTAGTGTTAATTTAGATAGTGTTGAGACAAATATGGTCTACATTGAAGGAGATATAGGAGCGAAGAAAATTCTAGAAAAATTAGCAAAACAAGGCATCGATGTTTTAGAAGTTGGCCCTTCAGCGGTCAGAGCAGTTGTACATCTACATATCACCGACGAAGATATCGAAAGAACAATTCAAGCATTTCAGAACCTAATTTAATGCCTTTTATTGAAATACTCTCGATATCTTATCAGTCGATAGATTATGTCTAATAAGGCTCCTAAGTGTCAATTATGCGATCAAAAAGCATCGATTAAAGGATTGTGCCATTTGTGTAATTCAATGATAAAGAATATCAAAAAGAAGTCTTGGAATAAAGAAATTCCCGAGGACATTAACCAGAGATCGATCGAAATTATTGGAGGAGGGGAGCAAAGTTCGCCAAAACGCTGGAAGTCCTTTGAGGCATCAGTAAGTGAATTAGATTTAATTAATTGGGCCAAGTTAGAAAAAAATCAAGATCCGGTTTTAGAATTCCCTTGTGATAAAGAAAAGGGTTTAGCGATTTGTTCTGAACTCGAAGGTGGAGCTAGACTCAATGCAGAGGATAGATCGATACTTCACTGTGGATTCCAAATGATTAATAATACACGAATTTCCTTTTTATCGTCGAAGGTTGTAGTCAATGGTAGAGTGTTACCTAATGATGTTCCTGTTGCTTCAATAGTGAGAATGATTTATGATGAAAAAGCAAGGATTGGTTGGGATATTTCACAATTGGTTATTGCATTAGGTTCAATCAATATCCCTACTGGGGGCAATATAAATGAGAGGTATAATTTCCGTGTAAGGCAGAGAAGACGACATGTTGACAGAGATTCAGTTTTAGCTACCCTGTCTTGGATAGAATGGATGGCAGAAGAAAATATTGCTCCTCCTGAAAATTATCGTCTCCATCCATTATCGGTTTGGGCTAGAGACTTGAGATTAAGACTGACAGAACAAAGCGGAATAGGCTTTCAAGAAACAGTAAATATTGCATTTCACAATCACCCTGGCGGAATGGAGCATATAAGCCAATATCCTTGGATTGGTGAATGGAAAAACTATAATTCACCAACGATTTACAACACTCCTGGGTCATGGCCGTTAAGCATCTTCTCAATGAATTTAAAGATTAAAGTTAGGAATAAACAACATAGCACACGTCTTGCAAGTGTGCCAAATCGTCCGTGCATCTGGGCAGCAATAATCGCTTTAGCATTCTCGCCAGCATCATCGAAAAATGGTCATTTATTATACTCAATACAGTATAATTGGACGCATCAAAAAGAGAATTTAGTTGACATACCCCCTCCACTTCAAAGATCTATCCAATTGCTATATGAAGTCATAAACGGTAATTCAGCAGAGGTTTTCATTGAACAAGATACAATACTTGTAATTGGAAGACTAGGCCATTTCTATGAGGTCAAAGTAGGCGAAGGCGCTCATGGTGCTCCTTACATTATCAGACTTGTCTCTTCTTTGAAACCAAGAAAATCGAAACCGATATGCATCCATAGTGGAAGATTTCATTCAAATCTGCCTTTAGGAGATACGATTGCATCTGTAGTTTTGGCATTATTAGATGATGTTTCAATATCCCAACGAGTTGAGAGTTTGCGTAGTGAATTGAGTAATATTCAACCCATTGGATTCCCGTCCTTACTTTCTGAACAACATATACAATTATTAGACAATAATGCACTGAAAGAGTTTACAAAAAATCTAGCAGGCCAAACACCGAGATGGCTATCGAGAGAACAGCTAGAATGGGATATGATCGAAGAGGAAGGATTTGGTCCAGCAGAAAGAGTCAGACAACAATTCAATTACATTATGCGCAGAAATCGATATTATATCGAACTTAAGGAGAATAAAGCAATTGAAGAGGATGGTTCGAAAAAAGTAATTGCTGAAGATTTGGAAAAAAATAATTCTAAAGTATCGATTTCTAAACTTGTTAAAATTTGGAGAAAGGAATTCAAACCTATCATGGATTCTGATAATCCACAAGTTTTTGAACGCTTTTGGAATCATTTCCATGGGCGAAGAGACTGGATATATCTACGTAATAATGGCCGACCTGAAAATGAACACCCAATTGGAGATATTAGGGACGGAGAAAGAAGATATTGCGAGGTAATTCCAAGGGTTTGGGAAGCATTAATGCTACAACCTGTGGGCTCTCATGTAACACTTTCAACTGTGAATAATGGCGAAATTTCGTTCCAGCATTGTCAGCTGAAGGTGACAATAAGAAACCAAGCCGAGCGAAACTTCCTCAAGCGGCTATTGGCTATGCTAGGGTATGATGAAGATGAAGGCGACCAACTTGAAAGGCAACAGGTGTATTACCGAAGAGACCATCCACGCCCGGGAATTCGGAGAAGGCTGACCAATTTACTGACAAGATTTCAATCTAGAATGGGCGCAAGAGGTGCTCCACCATGGTGGTGGCACTATGCTGATGTCGCTCAACCGCCAAATGAAGTTCCAGAATTTCGTTGGCAATTACAAGAAGACCTTACAGATAACACATAAATTTATTCAAGATTTTCTAATCATCGCAGCAAAGATTACCACAATTAGGCTCGCAAGTGCAGAAACATTTGGTAAGGCTCTTTCTTTTACTTCTGATGAATCATCAACCGGCTCGTCTACTGAATTTTCCATTTGAGCGAAGTGGTACATTAGGTGAATTTGGAGGTCATTGCCGTCGAAAGCAACAGGGATGTCAATATTACTAGACCCAAATTTCTCCGATCCAAGATTAATTATTTCGCGAACAATATTTGGGTATATCTCTTTTCCATTGGAACCTTCTCTAAACTCTGCAGACTCTTCAACTACCCAAGCATTCACACTCATCTCATAACCCTCATATCTGCTTAGATCGGTTTCTATCGCCCAAGAAATCATACCCGAATTATTACCCTGAGGCGTCCACGTGAAAGTTGAGTTTCCACTGATTCCTAATGTTTGATTAGCCATTGTGTGATAATCGGTTTTTAGAGAATCACTGTCTGGTATGCTACCGATTTTCTTAATAGTACCATTCATGACTACAATAGGTGGTGCCCCGGTGTTGTACCTTTGTTTAAAGTGGTCTTCAGTATTGTCTGAACCAAAAGGATCTTCATGGTCATTATTTCTGTGGAAATGATACTTTTGTAGAATACCCTCATCATCCAATTCTTGCAAAGCACTCTCAACTTTGACGCAATTTGTACACCATGTAGCAGTATAATCTTCTGCGATTGCTGGAAGTGAATTCAAATCAGAGTTTTGATAGCTCGAATTATTGACCCAAGACCACTGTCCACCGAATAACGGCCCCGACCCACTGTCTTCGGCCGGTCTAGCACTAACATTACCCGTTCCACTAAAACCAACTAGAATTAGTAAACAGCAAACCAACATCACTCTGCGCATATCTATTGCTGGACATGCCACATTTTTAATGAATCGATTCTACTCATCTTCTTCATACCATTGCAGGTCTGTATCAAAGGCTCCATTATCTACAATAGCTCCTTCCTTCACCTTTTGTTGAAAGCCTTCTAAACTCGCACTAACTCCACTACCAGTTTTGTTCAAGCAATCAGCAATTTTTGCCAGTAGACCCTTTTCTAATTCCATCATTTTCAGACTAGCATATGTTAGAGTAGCGACAATCATTCTGGCCTCAGTATTGATAGTTGTAGCATTCTCTCGACCTTCGCCTAATGCTTGAATCCTAGCACTGACGTCCTCCAGCACTTTATCCACCGTTTGTTCAGGTAAGAAATCGAGCAGCATTTGGTCAGTATGGAGCATTGCTTGGGTTATGTCATCATATCTCTTTTCACCAGGGGATTTCCTAGGAATAGGATTGCTCCACTTCATTCTAGATCTAGCCTTCCAGTGGTTTAGAATTATGATTCTAGCTTTCATAATCTGCTTAGAGGTTATACCGTCATTACTCAATGAACGTCTCCTATCGAATTTGGGTAGAATGCCCAACTCTCCAGCCAACTCGACAATTGCATCAGCCATAATAACAGCATTTTGATGCTCTGACTCGCCTTTTAGGCCCTTTTTTTGTCGGCATATACTTTGCTTGGGCATCGATAGTGACTTTGATAGAGATTTGTCCTTTAGTTCAGAACGTTTCTTTTCCTGTTCTGGTTTTAGAGGAGTGCAAGACATTTCAGTGATTTCATAAACAACATCTCTGACATTTTTTCCATATCGAGACTCGATAAGGTCGTGGACTTTCTTACAAAATGGGTGCTTTTGTCTGAAAGAGTCATACTTTCTCTTACTAAATTTCCAGAAAGCTTTGTTCTTAACACCTTTCAAGTCNCCAGGCATTAGTTTAGCACCACTAGTCCCCGGGCTACTGCCTCTTCCAACACGTTCCATCTGTCTTTCAGAGCCTTGGGAAATATTGTCAGCNATATTATCGATTGGTGAATAGTTGACATCAACCAACCCGCACTCTGCACAGGTTTTCTCTCCTAACTTCGAGTCATATATTGCGTTTCTACTACCACAGTCTTCACATTCATCGCCTTCTATTCTTGTAATCTTCTTGTTATCATCCATATTCTTATGCCTCCTTCTTGTTATGCGTCAATAAGCCCCAAATTCCGTCCTTGATTTTTCCAANCTCCGGCCAAAATAAGCCATAGAACAGGTGTTTAGTTGCGCAGGGATATAGATGTGTACGAACTGCTAAATGAATGTTTCGGGTAAAAGCCCTCAAAATACCATAACATGAATGCTTCATATTTGGATTCATGAAAGATATCAAATTCGACACTATTTAAACAATAACAACCAAAAAACCAAAAATNCGCCAAGCGAGGAAAGTATTCAATAAGTGTCGTACAATATGATAATAGTTGAGAGGAGGCTGGCCGATGTTAGGAGGGGGACAGATAGCGAAAATTTCTATTGAAGCGACTCCTAGTGGAAAAAGTCTTCCAGATTGGTTATTTCAAGCATTAGCATCTAGTCAGTCGCCTGAGATAATAATAATTCACCCTAATGAGAAATCTAGAAAATCAACCTTGAACAAGCTAGCCAGTGTCACATCCTACATTGATTCTTCAAAACACATGACTTTGCAACGTTTATTCGAAACACTNCACCTAGACTTCAGATTGCCAATGCAGATGCAAGATGATGCGGCACTATTTTCCATTGTTCATCAAATAACGCAACAACACGCCCATAGAGGCCAATTGCCGCTGATGTTTTCTCCTGTAGAAGGAAGGAAATGGAGTGAGTATAAAACCGAAAGATTACAGTTATTACACAAGGAGTTAAGTGAATTAAAGCGNCCTTGGAAGTGGGAAAATGATCCAGGAGTAAAAGAATTCAGTCAGATTTTNAAGAAAATTGAAAAACAAACAAACACAACATATCCAGATCTAATGAAGGGCAATCTTTTGGAAAGACTGAATCTTGCCATCGAACAANNGGAAACTCCTTTCAGTCTGTCANGNGTTGATGGAATTATTATTCTCAATCACGTCCCTGACTTTAGTGAGATAGACAGATTAATTCTGCAGCGCGTATCAAAAATTNCCCCGATTCATCAATTATGTAGTCCTGGATCGTTCCGTCTAGGTTTTCATGGAGCTTTTATAGAGGACATTGAATGGTCAGATAAGAATACAATACCTGAATGGATACCGCAACATGAAGTTTGGAACTATCCTAAAGAAGTAGGTTGGATTTCTCCAGTTGGAAGATTAAGAGATACAAAGATTCATCGAGTTTCATTGGAGAGAAAACAGCACAATATTGAAACAACCTTGCAATTGATTAACAACTATTTCTTACATTACGCTGGTAGCATAATTGTGATTGATGCTGCAATTGAACATAATAGTAGGGAATGGAAGAGTAGATTAAACGGCATGGGAATTATTAGCGACTTTGGTAGTAAAAGTATTTCCGAACAAGCCTCTATTGCGGGACTAATTACTCTTTTACAAATAGGAAATGGCCTTGAAGCTTGGTCGTTTGAAAAATTAAGAAGGTTAATTCAAGATAATGGCCTTCCATTAGAATTCGCCTCTTTTGCTAAATTAAGGCACCCAACCGAAAAAGATTGGAAACCAAAACCCCATCTAGAGATTTTAGAAAAAATCTCTCGCAGTTTCCATGTATTAGGAGGCCCTGGAGCTTTAGGTAGGTGGCTGAAAACCTTAGAAAATGCAAAACCAATGATCGGAGATAACCAAGACTCAGTTAGACAAAAGTTAGAGGAAACTCAGTGGTGGATAGCAAATATTTGTCATTTGTGGGCTCCATTATATGATGAAGCTAAAGANCATTGCAAAGAATCTTTTTCTGGGTGCTCCAGTGGTAGTAAGTTACCAATGATTGATCAGGTTAAAGACGGTAATGAGTGGTTGAATCAAATATATATCTCGGTAAACTGGGAACGTCTCACTCTCCTTGATGCCGAATATTCCGGCTCAGTTGCAGGATTACAGAAATTGATTGAGGAGCACCATCGCGTAAAATCTTCGTTGAATGATTTTGATTTACAGTACTCACAATCCGGTGAAGGCTTTATTGGACATTTGATGAATATTATCAATAGAACAAAGTTACCAAATCCAAGAGTCGAATCGACTAATGTAAAAATTTTAACTCCATCCGAAGCATTCGGATTGGAGGCTGATTTGATAATTTTATCCGGCCTGGATGTTGANTCATGGTCTATGAAAGCGCCTAAAATTCCTTGGCTAGACTCTGAATCTAGATTGCAGCTGGGATTACTAAATTCAGATATTGAGATTAGAAAAGGACGGCACCAATTGAAACATTTACTCAATGCTGCGAATATTGTAGTAATCCTCGATACCAGTGAAGATGAATCTGTAGGTCCAGCAGCGCCATTGGTTGAGTTTTTAGAAGATATGAAGAGAAACCAACATTTCGAAAAACTCAGTGTTGTACCTTCGTTTATTTCTAAACAAGAGTATGATGAAAACAATCTAGAAAGATCTTGGAATCTAAAAGCACAATCAGATGGAGGGGCTAAAATTTGGTTAACCCCAAGACCCTATTCTATGTCCATGGGTCAGAATGGTGCAAAAGGACACAGGTCCGGATTTAGAGGGAGAGATATCAGACAACGTACTGGGTTGAATCTAGTTAGTGGAGAAAAGATTTCTTCATACCCCATTTCGATAAATAATTTGGCATCAGCCTATGAGTTTTCTATTTTTAACGATCGCTTAGTTCGCCAACCTAGTCACAAAAATATCGATAAGGATCAATATCTTTCTTGGGACTCGAGAGAAAAGATGGTTTCAGTTGATGATTTAACGATGAGACCGACAAAATCCCAGGTTTTCATTGGCTCAAAAGATAGCAAAAATTGGCCGCATTTGGGAATGAAAGGGTCGCGTAGCAAAGGCCCTGCAATTGACCCAAGACCTTTGCCTATGTTCGAATCTGGTAGTGAATCAATTCAATCAGTTACAGGGTTAATTTCTAAACCAATAGAACGTAAAAAATGGTCCGCTAGTAGAATTCAATCTTGGTTAAAATGTCCTCGACAGGCTTGGCTCGAGAAACATCTTGGTGCTAGAGAATTAGAACAACCAACTGAAGATATAGATGACAGGGTTAGGGGATTATTAGTTCATGATATTGAAGGCGCAATATTACAAAAGCATGGTATCACTATTGCTGGGGCGCCAAGTGAAACCGCAGTTCCATTATCTAAAGGTCCTTTAGATACTATCGATAAGGTTTGGAATACTGCATTAGATTATCTAGAAAATAATGCTGAATGGCTCAGTAGATCTAATGCTGTTGCACATCACAGATGTAGAGACATGATTGGATTTACTTCAGAAGAGTGGAATCGGCACTTACAGGGCGAAGTAGATTTACCCCCTCAAGGCAGAATAGGGAGACTTTTAGAAGCCGATTTTTCTTTAGATAATTCTGCTCCTATTGCTTGCGAATGGGAATTATCCGCAAATGGTAAGAACAGCGTAACAATTCAAGCCAAGTCAGATGANAGTTCATTAATTAATTTCGAATTAATTGGTAGAATCGATAGGGTTGATTGTATAATATTGGACGATGATATGCGGAAAAAAGCGATATCAGACGGTATATTGTCGCAAGACAACTCAAAGCAAAAAAGATGGATTATTATTAGAGATTTGAAAAACTTGGATGGCCCCAAGAAGGCAGACAAAGGAGATCGCCATCGAAGAGCCATATTTGATGAAGTACAATTAGGGCTATATGCNAAGTCATGGGAAATTGCACATCCTGAAGATAGAGTTGTAGGTGTAGGTATTAGTGAAATAGGTGAAACAACNACTCATTATGTCGAACTTGATTCATCGATTAAGCAGTATGTTGAAGGTTTATCAATTGGCGAGGTTACTCATTACACTTCGATTCACCACCGTCCTTTGGGTGATGAAAAGTTCAAATCAAGTAACGGTTTTAGATCATGGATGGATGAGAGATTGAGAACATCANTAAGAGCAATCGAGCACTCAATGTCCGGAACTGCACAACCAGTTCCAGGTAAGCACTGTTCGTATTGTTCATCTCGGCGAATGTGTCCATCAGCATTATTGGGTGGTGATGAGAAGTGATCCCATTCAATAATAGTCAAAAGTTGGGGCTAGACTTAGATAAGCATATTGCGTTAGACGCTGGTGCGGGTACTGGAAAAACGGCAGTTATGGCGGAGAGGTATGTNCAACACCTAATCACACCAGAGCAGCGCGCAACGATTTTACTTCCAAGTGGGCCCAGAAAACCACTAGAAGGTCACGGCGCGCTCAGGGCTCCTGCAAGAGAAAGAACCGAATTAACAAATTGGCCCGGACTACTACCAAATGAAGTAGTTGCAATTACATTCACCAAGAAGGCTGCATCTGAATTGAAATCCAGAATTAGAAAGAGACTATCTTTAACTCGGATTTTGGGAGATTCGAATAAAGAGGAGGGTATTTACGATCCAAGAATNCACCGTTCGGGTGATTTAGAAATGCTACTTTCAGGTCTAGACGAAGCCCCTATTTCCACAATTGATGCATTTTTATCACAATTATTAGCACCACATTTAGATTTGGTTGCAGTTAATCCAACTAGAGAACAAATTTCTGAAGTCAGATCTCCATTATTGGTAAAAGAAACCATACATTCTGCTTGGAGAATTAGAACAACAAACGATGCTAGAGAAGCCGGAATTAGAGGAGATATTGGNNGATTTATAGATGCTAGAAACAGACTAGCGATTTTAGTAGGTGGACAGTCTAGGGCAGAGGTAATCTTGACAGGTTTATTGAATACCTCACTATTCGTCGATGAATCTAAACGTTCACTGAAAAAGAGGAGTAAACAAAAGGGCATAAGATGGGATGGAATTTCACCAATCGATTCAGAGATAATTCTCGATATGTTTCTTGAGCCGGCGGAGGACATTATTGATACCTTTGCAGACAAATTACATTCAGAATTGAATAAATGGATAGATCAAATTTTACTTCACGCTAATTCCCTAGTCTTGTCTTGTGAGGCAGTTCAGGGTACTAGAAACACTCGTTTTAACCAGTTAGTTAATCTAGCTAGAAATTCTTACCCCGCATCTAAAATAGAAAAGTTACAATGGGTATGGCTAGTATCCTTAGCATCTACCTCATATTCTTCTTTATTGAAAAATGAAATGAAATTTTTCCCTAAAGGAGTTTTACCCCAACCTAATCATTGCAACGAATGGATGCCAGGTTTATTTCCGAAATCTAAGGTTAGAGGAATTGCGGGCAACGTAAAAGATTCAATTTATGAAAATTTGAAAACTTTAGCAACAACGATGCATGAACACTTGTGCAGTAAAAATGGACGCTTAGTAAGATTACTCGGACGCAGTTCATATTTGTTTGATCCTAAACTCGACCTGCAATTTATGGAGCCAGATTGTCCATTAATTGCTCATCCAATATCCGATGAATTAAGCGATATCGCACCCGAAGGCAAATTAAGAATTACAGATGAATTACAGACTAGTGTACTAGCAGATTTATTATTAGTCCATAATGGTTGTAAAGAGATACTCAATCTAAAGAAAATAAATGAAGGAGTTCATGACTTTGACGATACTCAACGACTGGCTGCAGATTTACTTTTGGCTCGCTGTCCTGACTCTGTACGCTATGATTACCCCCAAAGTGTGGTCGAGGCANTGGATAGTTTAGATGAGGAACCATGGTTAGATTTGCATATTTCAGCGGCATTAACTCTTGCACAAGAACACCCTGATTGTTTTGAGGATTTGCAAAAGCGATTCCAAGTTCTCCAAANGTTAAGAAGAAATTTTAGCGCATTCATCATAGATGAATATCAAGACACTAATCCGGCACACTTTAGACTATTATCGCGTCTCTGGGGGCGAAGAGGTCGTTTGGCAGATGAACCAGAATCTCCTTTGGGGCCCTGGGATCCGACAGTATGCATTGTTGGTGATATGAAGCAGAGTATTTACAGATTTAGACAGGCCGAAGTAACCGTAATGCTAAGAACGGTTGATGCAATTAAATCAATTAATTCAATTGAGCAATTAGAATCCAGATTAAGCCACTTGAAGAAGGAAAATCATGGCCGGGACCCAAGGCCCGTTGGAGCAGGAGGAGAAATAGGATCTTTCTCTAATCAACATACATCTACAGGTTCGAAATTAGAATCGAAGCCTTGGGACTACGTTCCAGTCGAGTTTGAAGATTCAACTGGAGATATTAAAAAATATATTCAAATCTCTCCAGAGAGAATTAAAAGAAGATTACTTGGGCATATCGATTTAACTTCAAATCATCGAACCTTACATAACTTGATGTCAACAATGAATGGAATTTTTGAGGACGTTTTTTCAAAGCGCCATCATGTCCTACCGGGTGATTGGCATGCNAAATCTCAAAACCTAAAACCAGCTCGTAAAGAAACAGATAAAGGGGTTTTAGAATGGCTATTACCTCTACAAACAGATGTATCATTTCCATCAGTCGATTTAAATGACCCAAATAATGTATTTTCAGATCCGAATGCAAAAAATATCCATCTTGAGCATGAATTAATTGCTTTAAGACTTCATAGTCTATTGACAGAAAGTAATCCAAAAGTTTGGGATAGCAAGACTTCTTCATTCCAAGAAGTTGAAAATGGCACAAAAAATATTTCGCCAAAGGACATTATGATNCTTGTTCATTCTAGAAAACATATACCGGACTTATTACAGAGGCTTAGTGACAAAGGTATACCAGTTATCTCAGACCGCCAAGGAGAATTACTAAAGCGCCCAATAATAAATGCCTTAATGTCGGTTTTACATCTAGTTGCATATCCTAATTCTAGATTTGCTGCTATTTCTTTTGCCCGTTCTCCTATACTTGGATTTTCAGATAAAGAAATTAATACAATTTTTTCAGAGACGAAATCATCGGATAACTGGTGGGATGAATTTGTTGGATACGCACCATGCACAAGGAGTAAAAATCTGATTGAGTATCTTAGAGGTCTTTTACTCAAAGGTGGAGTTCATGAAATCTTGGATGCGGTTTTAGATCACTCAGATCTACTAATCGCATTCCCTGATGACACATCAAGGCAGAATGCTGAGTTATGGTGTGGACTAGTATACAACATCGGCCGTGAATATGGTCACGATCCAACAGAAATTTATTCACATCTTAGTTCCTTGCAAACTCTAGGAAATAAGGGTCCACAGGCGATTACAGTTCCATCGGGAGGAGCCGTCAGAATCATGACAATCCACGGGGCTAAAGGTTTGCAATCAAGAGTAGTTGTTGTTGCAGGAATGTTCCATGCCGGTAAATCAGATTCTTCTTTAGCGTCTAGAAATAATGTTCTAGTTACTCCGGAAATCGTTGCAGGTCGTATTAATCCTTGGTACTCAAGAGATAGACCGTATGATGGTTTGTGGGAATTTGCTAAAAATATGGATTCAGCCCAGAGACAAGCTGAACGTAGAAGAGAATTTTATGTTGCATTAACCAGAGTTAGAGATCATTTGATTGTAGTTGGGACGCCTGACAAGAGATGTCAAATTGATTCTAAATCTAATAAGTTGAAATTCAAAAGTAAACCATCTTTGAAGACGATGGGCTCAATGTGGATGGATGGTCTTAGAAGTCTCTCTCATAATAATAAAATTAAAGATTCTCCTTGGCTTTTACAAAACGATAACTTTGGCGAAGAACTGGATACATATAGTGAAACCGAGGTAGAAATTGATCCATTTGCAATATTTAATGATTCAATGCTTGGTACGGATGCGATAAAATCAATTCGTATTTTCCATTCACCGAAATGTTTCGAGAAGAATAATCTAATTTCCCCATTAACCAAATGGCAAAAAATCGAATCAAGGTTGGAAAAATTAACTATTGATGAATTACCTAAATTTGAATTAGAGGTTGCTAAAATCAACTTATCACATAGAGTCAGGATGAGCGCGCATAGTCTCGACACCGGCTTCCAATGTCTGCGTCGACATTGGCTAGAGCATGTCAAGGGCTGGAGTAATGAGCCAATCTATTTCTCTAAAAGCGATTTCAATGGTAGTCAAGAAAATTCTAATTTTGTAAGCGCTACCTTGTTTGGAACAATCGTCCATCGGTTACTAGAGATTGGTCTGAAGAATCCTAGTAAAGTAAACGGCCCACCAATAATGTCCTTACCACCAAGTTGGCAAAATGATAATAGTAATCTATTAACTGATGCAAATCTAGCTGAAGAAGTACTCCTCGAGGAAGGAATTACTCTGCAATCATCAGGTATTGAAAAGAAAACAGCCAGCGCAATGAAGGAAAGAATCTATCAGATCTCTCTTTTGGTAAATAATGGACTTATTGGCAGATATGCAGAAGGAGAGATACACCATGGTAGGATTCCGGAAGGCCTCAGAACAGAATTACCATTTTTCTACCGTCATACTATTGAAATGAAGGATACGTACCGATTAGGGTTTTCCACTAATGGATTTAGACGATTATCAAACGTTGAAAACACCGAGTTTACATTTGACGGGCGTGCTGACCTAGTACTCGCATTTAGAGACGAAAAAGGACAAGGTTACTTGCAAGTTGTAGACCTAAAAACAACAGGTTGTCGTGCTGATTTTAATTCCCAAGATCCCAATTCAGGGTCTCCGTTACAGATTGTTGAAGGAGACTTACTCAATAGATATCCTCAAACCGATGCCGAGAGACAAATTCTTCATGAGCATAGACTTCAATTGGCACTCTACTCAATGGCACTAGAAGCGGTTGAATCGGATAAGCCCGAAAATCTGAGAAGACAAATATTGCCTCCTGCAATTCTAGTTGGAGCGTCTGGAAGAAGCATTGAATTAACCGCCGAGGAATATTCAGATGCGAAAGCCGATTTGGAAAGCCATCTACGCTGGATGTCCGAATTATTTGCAGAGGATAATACGTTAGAAGAACCAGATAGACTGGAAGGTTTTGACAATCCAACTTGTAAAAAATGTCCATTTTTTATAGGAGATGTAAAATTATGCGGACCAAAGCACATTTCAATTCCAGCAATTAGGAATACTTCTGACCAGCAATGACAAGGGTTCCCGGAGACTTTTCTCCTGCATGCCAGTGAGTGATGCTAGAAAATCCCGCATCTTTCCAAGCCTCTAGCCACTGTTCTGTACTTAGAGTTGTCATTCTAACGCCAACATGCTCAGGCCATCCAAGACTTTCTTCGTGCTCTAAATAATGATCAATACCAATTACTGCCCAGCCACCATCATTTATCCATTCTCGGAAAAACAATTTTAGCATTTCTTTAGGGTCTTCGAGATAGTACAGGAATTCCATTGAATGTAAAAAATCATATTTTCTTTCAGGTTTGAATTCTGGCAAGTTACAGATGGAATAATTTCCATTTGGATCAATTTGCTTCGCTTTATCTATCATCGCTTTAGCTCCATCAATACCTTCAGCATAATTACACATATGATGTTCGTCAAATAAACGAACAACCCAACCNTTTCCGCAACCCACATCGATTGCTGAAAAATTTTGCATCGACTTTTCGGCTTTTTTGAAAATGAATTCTAACATCTGATTTACAGCATGCGAATGCCCTTTTTCCATACCAAGATCTTTGCCCGCTAGAGCCCAATCATGAAATACATCTGTAGCCTTTCTCATCTCCATGTCATTACGGAATAGCCGCTATTCAATAAAGCGTGTGATGATTTAACAATAGAAAGGAAAAAAGTATTGCTTTGCGTCCGGGAAATATGTCCAATGAAACATCTTCGCTAAATGATGTGTTATATCCACAAATCGAACCACATACTACGGGTAATTTATCCGTTTCAGATTTACATACAATAGCATGGGAAAGAACTGGGAATTTGAATGGAGAATCAGTAATTGTCATCCACGGTGGACCTGGNGGTGGAAGCCAACCGTCATACCGCCANTATTTTGATCCACAAAAATTTGACATTATACAATTCGACCAGAGAGGTTGTGGAAAATCAACCCCCTATGCAGAGTTAGAAGATAATAATACACATTCATCAGTAAGTGATATTGAAGCCTTAAGACAACATCTATCTATTGATTCATGGCATGTTTTTGGTGGCTCATGGGGGTCAACCCTATCATTGATTTATGCACAAAATCATTCTCAAAGAGTAAGAAGCCTAATCTTGAGGGGCATCTTCATGTGTAGGAAAAGTGAGTTGCACTGGTTTTACCAAGAAGGGGCTAGCNATATTTTTCCAGATGCGTTCGACTCCTATCGAGATCATATTCCAGTAGAAGAACAGGGAAACCTGATCAAAGCGTATTACAGCCGTTTGACTAGCTCTGATGTTGAAGTTAGAAGAGCAGCGGCAAAAGAATGGACGAGATGGGAAATGGCCACTAGCAGACTTATTCCTGATGTNGAATATTTAGAAAAGGCAGAGGATTTAGATTTTGCAGTTGCATTTGCAAGAATAGAGTGNCATTATTTTATCAATGAAATTTTTGTTGAAGAAGCACACATTTTAAACAACATAAGTAAAATACAAAATATCCCAACGTTCATTGTTCAAGGTAGGTACGACGTAGTATGCCCAACTAGAAGTGCTTGGGATTTACACAAAGCGATGCCAGGGAGCGTTTTGGAAATAATTTCTGACTCAGGTCACTCTATGGGTGAGGTGGGAATTGCAAGACAATTAGTTGCATTTACTGATGAAGTATAACCATGCAAGTTTATCAATTTCCTGACCTATTGAGGCGTCGGCTTGATATGCTCAAGGCTAGTGGACTAGTATTGGAGGCAAGCCTCCGGGTGAGGAAATGACCGAAGAAGGGACAATTACACCAGAAGTTAGAATCCAAGCACTTGAAGAAGCATTAGCAACAGAAACCGAACGTGTTCAGAAATTATTCGCTGCATACGAAGGCCAAGAAAAGGACTTAATGGATGCTCGTGCAGAGATAGAAGTACTCGAAAAAGAGATCATAGAAAGAGAGATTGAGAAAGAAACCCAGGAAGCTCTTTTGTCAGAAAAAGAAGTGAGAATTAGAGAACTTGAATTACGCGCAGTCAAAGCTTCTAAGAAAGTAGAACATCTCGAACCAGAGTTAGAAAAGATGGAAGAGAAATACTCTCGCGAGAAAGACCGTCTTGGCAAAATCTTCAACATTGCAACCGAATTNGATGATGATTTGAAATTGGCAGTATCTGAAATGAAGGCTAGAGATGATTGGTATGTGGCTCATATGTCGTTATTCGAAGATCTAAACAAGGCCATTAAGGAAAGATACGAAATGATTGAGAGAGCGGTTGAAGCCGAAAGAAAATCACAACACATGGCCCGTGCATTTGACGAGAGAATGGAAGAAATGGTTAGTGCCAGGGCAGCTGAGATGACAATTGAAGAAGCTGAAGCCACGGTTAATGCCAAAGAACCAGTCAAAGCAGATGAAGATAAAGATTACAATGACGAAGAAGTCGATAAAGCAATTGAAGAAGCAGCCGAGGAACCGGTTGAAGAAGCAGCAGAAGCGACAACAGAGGAAGTAACAGAAGAGGTTGAAGAAACCCCTGAAAAGGCAGTAGAGCCAGCCCCTGCGCCAACTTGGGGAGATGACGAAGATCCTTGGGCAGATAATTAGGTGATTTAATGGGTTTATTGGCCCGAGGGGGACATGCCCCGGTTCTAATTACATTTATGATGGGAACTAGTGCCTTGATTATAGGAATAATGATCAATTCTCTAAATGGGTTAGTCCACTTATTCGGTATTCTATGTTGGATGCTATCTGCCTTTTTTGTGAATTTTTGGAGAGATCCAGATAGAAAAATTCCAACTGATCAAGGAATTTTAGTTTCTCCGGCCGACGGCCATGTAATGTTTGCTAGAAGGGAAAAAGCAACTGGCAGAAGACCCTCTTCAAAGGAATTAGAAGACCCTAAAATTGAACAAGATTCATTGACAGGAACTTGGTTCCCTTCACCGCTAGACAACCCTTTGTTATTTTCAACCGAGCAACGTTTTGAATCGGTGTCAGATGGAGAAGAATCAGATGACGATGTATGGAGGGTTGCAATTTTTATGTCTCCTCTTGATGTTCATGTGAATCGATCACCATGTGAAGCAATAATTGAAAGAATGGAACATAGAGTCGGAAAAGGTCGTCGAAGGGGCCCATTTTTGCCNGCGATGAAGAAGGAAAGTGAGAACAACGAGAGAGTTAGAACCGTATTTTTAAGCAAACAAGGATTTCGAATTGAAGTTTGTCAAATCTCAGGGGCTCTAGCTAGAACAATAGTTCCATGGTTATCTATTGACNCTGAGGTTCGACGAGGTCAAAGATATGGAATGATTAGACTGGGATCTAGAGTCGATATCAGAGTTCCAGCAAATCTGTTCAAGCCGGCTGTTGTTTCTGCCGAGGATGGAAATTCACAGTTCCCCAAGGGGCAATTTGTCCAAGCCGGATCTACAATACTATTCAAAAGTACTAGCATTAAATAAAATCGGTGGTTTGAAACACAGGACTGTGTCGGAGATGTTAGGAGGAGTTCTATGACTGGACCAAAATCACTAACCTTAGTTGGGAGCGGTGGTAAAAGCGCGAAGATTCATGACCTTGTCAAAGCACCTGCTAATACTCCATGGGCCAAAGCCAAGCAGCAATCATGGGACGGTAATGAACCAGCAACGGTTTATTTTACNCCTGAAACATTAGCAGATGGAACACAATGCACTGCCATAACTGTTATTCTCCGAACAAAAGGTTGCCATTGGTGGTGGTCAAGCGGNTGTACTTTTTGTGGCTATTTTAATGATACAAGAGACGATGTAACCAGTGAAAATTTACATGCGCAGTGGAATAAAGCCAAACTTGATTTCGATAATTTTGACAAACACGCGATGGTGAAAGTATATACTTCTGGGTCTTTACTGGAGGATAGGGAAATACCAGTTGATTTCCAAGAAACAGTACTTCGCGAATGTCATGAAATGGGCAAGGAACTAATTGTTGAAAGCCGTTGTGAGCAATTAACTGAAGAAAAATTGCAATGGGCAACCTCGATAAATCCTAACTTTTCAGTAGCTATTGGCCTAGAAGCATATGATGATGAAGTTTTACGTTTTCATGTTAACAAGGGCTTTACCACTAAATCTTGGGAAAGGGCNGTTTCAAATTTGCAAAAATTCAATCTTCGTGTAAAGACATATCTGATGTTCAAACCTCCTTTTATGAGTGAGAATGATGCACTTGAACATGGAGTGAAATGGATATCAGCGGTTGCAGAAAAGAGCGATGAAATATCAGTAAATCCTATGAACATTCAAAGAGGAACCATAATCGATAGATTACATCGAAATAATGAGTACAGGCCTCCATGGTTGTGGTCATTAGTTGAACTTATTCGCAGAGCTCACCCAATTATCCACCCAGATGGAGGGAAAAACGGCGACNCTGATCAAATTTCTCGATTAATCATACACCCCACAGCAGGCGGTAAAATCAGAGGCGCTCACAATTGCGGTTCTTGTGATAGTTTAGTAATTTCAGCCATTGAAAATTATGCAGTATCTGGGGATTTAGCTGAATTTGATGGTTTAGAATGTCACTGCCAATCAATCTGGAAAGAGGAATTATCGCTGGAGTCAGATTTACCAGCACCACTGGGGATTTCAAAGCCTAGACGTGGAAATTTGATTAATCGGTTACGTTCTTTTTAGGGTTAAATTCTAGTCAATCTTTATCACTACTCTCCAAGTGGACAGATTGACCCCTACGGGGTCAACGGGTGAACAAATGTCGAATAACACAATTTTGCCAGATACAACAGTTGGAACTGGACAACCTACATTGGGAAGAGTGCTTCTAACCCTGATGTTTGTAGGAATCATTGGTCTATTTGCACTATTTGCCAATGTTTTTGGCTGGGATTCTATGCCAATTATTGGCGATGTTGTTCCTTTCATTGGGAATCTCGGGGGTAGTGGAATTTGGTATTATCTGATAGGATTTTTTATTGGTATTGGCATTATTGTTGCAACCTTCATTGGTGAGGTTGTAGTCGAGTAGGAGGTGTAATGTATGGAACCAGTATTTATCTCTGCAACACTAGTATTAGTATCACTTATTGCAACATCCTATTTCATAACTAATGGATTAGGAACAATGGGAGATCCTCTAAGACAATTTTCCTTATTTTTGATGAATAAAGCTCCAGTCGGTTTAGTTGATTTATTCAGCGATAAACCGGGCAGTGGAAGTCGAACTTGGATTAAATTTGGGTCTGGCTGGTTTCTTCTGGCCTCAATATCAGGTTTTCTAGGCATTTGGCATAAATATGATCCAACTGCACTTGATTCCTTAGCCAGTATTGGTTGGTCTTATGACGACGGATCTGCATTGCAAGACTTCACTTTAGCCACATTGAAGATTGCATTCATCTATCTAATGGTCGGAGGCGGAATGGTTGCCGTATCTCGTTCTGCGAACAATCGTCTTGCTAGTGAAGCGAATGCTTCCATGGTTGCAGTTATCTACACGGCTGTGACAGTGTTAAGTTTGATTTTGATTCCAATAATTTTCTCTTTTATNACAGTATCAGATGAGGCAGGAAAGTTAGAATTTATCTCAATTCTGGTTAATTATGGCGTTGCTTCAATGCTATTTACAGCAGTGTTGATTAATGTATTATCGACTTATTCAATGCGAAGAGAAGGGACGTCTTCGGTTTCCGCTTGGTTCTTCATCATGGCACTAGTAACAAAATTAGTGGCATCAACGTTCTTCATATTTGGGGAATTCTTGGACTCCACCCAGACTGTCTGGATGGCAGAACAAATGCTCAATGGCTGGGTCCCTCTTGCTCTGATGTTCNCTGTAGCCTACCACATAATTCCATACAACACCCAGAAACCAATTTGGTCGCATTCATTATTGACTGCGGGAATGATTCTACTATTTGTTACAGTTCCACCATTCTTTATTGGAGAGGTTAATGCGGGCGAATTTTTACAAAATATCGGAGCATTATTATTGACATTTTCACTGATTCCAATACTCGCAAATTGCTTCAACCTACTTGCCACAGCGTCATCTAATTCCTCCGCGATTCTGAAAAATCCTGGAGCATTATCCGCAACTCTTGCAATGTTTATTCTTCCACTATTCGCTGTCGGGGGATACTTCACTAGTATGGACACTTTTACTGGTACCGATAAATTGGCTGATTTAGCTACGATGGTAGACAGTAGTTTCATGTTCACTGTTGGAGGATTGATGATGGTATCAACGATATTTGCTTCATACCCGCTTGCATCAGGAAATCAACTAGAAGATTCATCTAGAGCAAACCTNGCGGTTTGGTTTGTTTTGTTTGGTGGCGTTTCCTCAATTATTACCATGCTAATCGGAGGATTCACTGAAATTGCAGTCGGCGATTCAGGAGTCGAAGACGCAGTTGCCTCGTCATCTGGATTTTACTTAACCGCATCTGCACTATTTTATCTCGTTCCAATCGCATCGATAATGTCGATATTAGTGTTAATAAGAACGGGTAACTCTCCAAATAAGATCGAAGAAATAGGACAAGAAATTACCGATATTGACGTTTATGTTTTGGGCCAAGGTACAACCACAATTCAACAATTACTAGGTAGGGGAGTTGGAGTAACTACTCAAATCATTGTTGGCGAGTCTGAGGAAACTGATGGAGGCTCTACTATTATAGGAGTCAATGCAGAATTACATAACGATGAGATAACAGAATTCCCTGAAGAAGAAAGCGTCGAAGAAGAGGTCGGAGAAAAAGAGGGCCCAGCAAAAGAATTAGTCATGCTTCTTGATTATCTCAAATCCAATGATAAGACCGTTTTCGATTTCTTCCGTTCCATTGATTTAGATTCGTCTGGAGAAATCGATTGTTTCGAATTCCAACAAGCACTCAAGAATAGTAACGTCGGTGATTTCCCTCCTTGGGAAATAGATGGACTAGTGGCTGCTATCGATTTAGATGGAGACGGTAGAATCAATCTTCCTGAATTAGATATTGCACTTGCCAAGATTGCTGCTCAAATCTACCCATCTGAATCAGAAGAATCAGAAGAATCAGAAGAATCAGAAGAATCAGAAGAATCAGAAGAATCAGAAGAATCAGAAGAATCGGAAGAACCCGGTGTAGAAGAAACCGTCGAAGAGGAGGCTGATGAAAACCCTACAGAAGTAACTTCAGCACCTTCAGAATCCGAATTAAAGAAGATGAAGAAAGCCGAACTTATCGAGATGGCGAAGTCTCTAGGAGTNTCAACATCAGGAACAAAGAATGACTTGATAGAAGCCATACTAGCCGCTTGAGGAGATTCGGTTTATGCGTATAGGCTTGGTTGGAAAACCAAACGTTGGCAAATCCACTTTCTTCAGTGCTGCAACGTTAGCCAAAGTCGATATCGCAAATTACCCATTCTGTACAATTGACCCGAATGTAGGAGTTGCATTTATTGCTGCAAGAAAACCTTGCCCATGCAAAGATCTTAGAAAAAAACTAGAATCAGAAGGCAGATTAAGCCCTGTTTCTGATGATGATGAAAGAAAAGGTAGTATCTGCCAACCAAGAACAGGTTCTTGCATTGGCTATAGAAGACTAGTTCCTTGTTTCTTGGTAGATGTAGCAGGACTTGTTCCGGGAGCAAGTGAGGGCCGGGGAAGAGGTAATGCATTCTTGGCAGATCTGGCTAATTGCGATGCTTTGATTCAAGTCGTTGATGCCTCTGCCTCAACAGACATCGAAGGCAACCCAATTGAACCTGCGAAGAATTCGGATAATGCACAATCAAGTATTCAACAAGAAATATCCTTCCTTGGTGACGAGTTAGATGCTTGGATTTACGGAATACTGAATGATGGTTGGTCAAGAGGAGTAAGAAGAGTCCAAGCGGAAGGCGAGAAAGGAATGATTTCCTTTTTGCATGAAAGATTTACCGGATTGGGTTCCTCAGTACAAATAATTAATCAAGCATTTGAGAGTTTCAAAATAATTAATGAAGATGAATCTCCTCCTTGGGATTGGTCTGATAAAACTCTCAAGCTATTGTCAATTGAGATTAGGAAGTCTCTCTTCCCGATTCACATTGCAGCAAATAAAGCAGACATTGCGCCCAAGGATTTAGATTTAAATTTCGATATTAATGGTAGAATAGTTCCTTGTATGGCAGACATGGAGTTGGCACTTAGAAGAGCAGAATCTGCGGGACTTATCAATTACATTTCTGGCGATCAAAGTTTCCAAATCACCAACCCAGAACAGCTTTCAACTGCACAAAATGAGGCTTTGGAACATATGAAAGAGAGACTCAATGCAAATAAAAATACAGGTGTCGCAACGATATTAGATATTGTGTTATTCGAAGAATTAGATCACATAGTGGTATATCCGGTACAAGACGAAAACCAATGGGTTGATGGTGAGGATAGAATACTTCCAGATGCATTTGTTGTTCCAAATAAAATACAAGCAAAGAATTTAGCGTACAAAGTACATTCAGACCTTGGCGATGGCTTCATCAGAGGTACAGACGGGCGTAGCCGAAGAACAGTAGGAGCAGATCACGAATTAAGTGATGGAGATGTATTGAAAATACACGCTAAAAATTAGTGACCCTTTGGTCTATCATAGGCAGGAGTTAACCTAGCCATATCACCAGCAAATTGTGTACTTCTAATGAAGAACCACACCGGAGCAAATAGCGTTAGTGCGATCAAAATTAGTAGGAAATAAAGACCCCAAGGCTTTACTGAACTGAGATACATTATCCATAATGTCCAAAGTACCGGAATGTAGAGAAACATACTATACCTTCTTGCAACGACAGAAAGTCGAGCATTACGGAGTTTATCATCATATAAATTCACAGCTTCTTCTTCAGAAATTAGTTTTTTTTCAACTGCACACCTAACGCAAACTTGAGCGCGAGGACCATTTCCATGGATGAAATATTCTCTAGGATATGTTGCAGAACAAAACCTACATNTTGGCATTCAGTTCCCNCAAGTCAATCCAATCGGTCTTATTTATTCAAGCATCCGATTAACGGATAGAAAATTTTCTAATAATTTTAATCCATTCGGTGAACCGATTGATTCAGGGTGGAATTGTACAGACATTATAGGCAATACCTTGTGTCTTAATGCCATTATTTCTCCACTATCATCTTGAGCTGAAATTAGCAGTTGTGAATCAGTGGAGTCGATTTCTACGGTTAACGAGTTATACCTTGTGAAATGTTGTGGGCTTTCTAAACCAGCAAAGATTCCTACCCCATCATGGTGACAAGCAGTTGGAGTGCCATGAATTGCGCCATTAGGTGATTTTTTGACAACCCCTAGTTCTGCGGCGGCCAGAGATTGATGTCCTAAGCAGATTCCCAGAACGGGACAGTCAATTTGACCGGCTAAACAGTGTAATGAAACTGCACTGGAAAATATTGAGTCATTTGGATTTCCGGGACCGGGCCCAATAATGATATGACTAGGATTCAACCTTTGTAGTAGATTGAATAATTTACTGGGCTCAGATAGATTGTCTGCAATCTCGCCTCTTCCATCAATCACTGTCACATTATGGCCCATTCCAGCAATAGCATGAGCAATGTTCAATGTGAAAGAATCGAGGTTATCAATAAGTAAAATACCACAAGATTCACCGTTAAAATTAGAGTTCCATTGCTCAAATGTTTGTACAGAACCATTGCTTCCAGCAGAATTAGGAAGCTCAATTTCCAGTGGATGAATTGATAGTTCATTGGTTTCTAGTTGTTTTTGATTATTTACATTCCATCCACAAGCAATTCTTAAAGCCTCAGCTTTCCAATATGTCTCCATCACTTCTGATGTAGAATTGGATTTTATCGTAATCCCACCCCCTGAACCTACTTTTCCAGACCATGTGTTATTCTTTTTTTGCGCTTCAATTGTTCTGATTAAAATATTCCATGAACCATCTCCTGTATGAACATCAATCCAACCTGCTGAGCCAGTCCAAAAAGAACGAGATTGGTTTTCTATTTGATCAATCACTGCACAAACCATAGTTCTAGGACAACCCGTAATACTCCCTCCAGGGAAAATCGAATTGAATGCAGTCATACCATTTTCAGAAGGTAGTAGACGGCCCTTTAAGTGAGAAACTAGATGCTGAACATTTGAATAAGTTTCAATATCAAACCTTTCAATATCAACGCTTCCAACTTCACAAACAGCAGACAAATCATTTCGCATTAAATCGACCAACATTCTATGTTCGGATCTTTCTTTGACATCCTTAGCCATCATTTCGCGTAGTTTTTTAGCCTCGACGGGATCTTTAGAACTCTTATATGTCCCCTTTATTGGTGAAGTATAGATTTCACCATTCCGACTCTTGAGGAGACTTTCAGGAGATGAGGAAATTAGTGAAAATCCTAAATCTTCGGCGTGAATCAAAGTTGAAAATGGTGCTGGGTTTGATTTGAGCAGTCTATTGAAAATCATTTGTGGTGATTCAACTAGCCGGCCTGACCAGAACCTTCCAAAGTTAACTTGATACACCTGGCCTTCTGAAATACCTAATTTGATTCTTTTTATTTTCTCTTCATGTTCTCTATCCGTAAGTGAACTAATTTCTTCGTATTCATTTAGTGGCTGCTCAGGTAATTCTATTTTTTGAGGATTACTTTCAATCACATCTTTTACTAGTCTTGCCCAGTCTTCATTTTTAGAAAAAATTTGGAACTCTTCGGTGTTTTTTGATTGGGATATGTATTTGTCAATTAGCCATAATACGGCCAATAATTCGTTTTCGTCGGGTAGATTTTGAAGTGATATGGGTTGAGTCCATTGAACCATATCATATGCAAAACAACCAGCCCAGAATGGTTTATCTGGGTTGAATTCTTTTGGCTGGTTTTCAAATTTTTGATTTGGGGTTAGTATTTTTATTTGTTCAAATAAATCAGCAATATCGATTGCGGTAAGTGAATTAGAATGATACCAACATCCATGTCGCCATTCTTCCACTACAGCAGTAAATGGTAATTTATGAAAATTCAAATTCAATTCTCCCTCGATAGGACTATGCTTATTTGAGGATGGAATTAATTCTCTAGAAGGTTGGCGTATTAGAACTCGTAGTGTACTGGGTCCACAAATCATCGAGGAGTTTGAGAGATGTGATTTTGGACCGCCGGAAATAAATGATACATCATCGGGAGAGCCGAATTTTAATGCCGAGTCTCCAATTAGCCCATTATCGATTAAAGACTGTTTTATTGAAACAATCTTGTCTACCATAATACTCCCTCAAGTCAAGCCATGAGCCGGACTTTGAATAAGGTTGAGAGTCTTAATACCAATTTTTCCCGAGGGCAGAAATGCATACTTGTTGTAGATTATCACTTCCATCCCCGATATCAACATCATCCAAAACCGTTAATCGTGCAGCACCCATTCCAGTACCGAGCAAAACGATTTCCTTGGCCCTAGCAACCAATCTTTCGTTTAATCGGCCCGAACTAATGACAAACCCAGCATCCTTAATCGCTTGCTTACAAACATCATATGTGACTGAAGAGACACCACCTAATTTACTATCGCTAATCCAAACAACCCCGTCTTCATCTAGAACGAGAGGCATAACTCTGTCACCATCAATTATACAATAGTCATGAACTAGTAAGCCAACATCTGCACCCTTTGAAAAAACCTCTTCGGTAATTTTCCGGTATGGTTCCCAATCTCCATGCTTGGTGCCCGTTACTTTTCTAGTCCAACGCGGAGCGGGAATTGTAATTCCTTCGGCCTCCATGTGGATTTCCTGATAAAATGGTTTAACTCCAAATGAGACTTTATCAGAATTAACTTCGATACGGACAAGTCCCTCAAGACCATCAGGAATAACAAGTTGTGGGATTTTGATTCCGAGAATTGCTGCATGCTTTTGAAGTCTTTCAAGATGTAAATCTAGGTGAAATAAATCACCCTTCCTCGCTCTCACAGTAGTGAAAACAGCACTCTTAGGGCCAACCATCAAAGCAAGTCATCAAGGAATGAAGTATCAATCTTTGGTTTGACAGGAGTATTTGCATTTCCACCAGTTAAGTCATTCATGATATTCTGATTTTGGGGTTGTAAAACAGGTTGTTGAGGCTGATACGTCTCTCGACCATACGGATTAGAATCCATGCGTTGAGCAGCACTGTAAATATCACTAGTTTGTGATTGAGATATACCCGGCGGTGGAGTTTGAGGAATTTGGGACATGATAGGATCAACATCATCCCATGAATCAAAGTCATCTTGAATACCCCAAGTGGCTTCTTGAAGTTCCCATGATTTATTCCTTGACTTTTGATTTCCTCTAGTTCTAACTATTGCTAAAACTAGGAATAGAGCGAGAAGAATCAATCCAGCAGCAATTAGGTTAGGCGGGGTTAGAAGTGAAGCGAAGTCATTAGAATCATCACTAGGCTGGCTAATTTCTTGCCCAGTAATTGATACAGGGTCAATCTTAACGGGTTGTACTAATTTTCTATTGGTGAAATCATCGAATGGAGAGACTGCGATATACCAGCTAGAATCATTTGTTAAATCTTCAAAATTATCACTAGAAATTAACAGGGAATTTGAAGCACTTACCTCTTGAACAAATGTAGCATCATCGGTAAAAGAAAAGTCTTCGGTTGAGATGTAGATTTGATATCCTCTTACATTNCCATCATTAGAGTGCTCCCAAGAAGCGAAAATCTTGTTTTCCTCTACCCATGTTAACGAAAGGTCATCAACAGGCTCTAGATAATCTCCACTACTATCATAACCATCATTCTTTGATTGNTTAGAAACCACATTCAAATTTTGTTCATATGCATTTCCTGCTGAATCTCGAACTACTACCGCAACCCATATTTCTAGACCAGTTACAACAGGTTGATTGCCATCGACTAAATCTATAACCAGTGGTAATTCCGGATTTCTTGAAAGTACTGCGATTGGATAAGTAGGGCCATCACTACCGGTATTAACTCCTTGGAATGACCATGTTGCAGCATATATCTCGTATGATTCGACATCACTTACGTCACTAAGATCAAAATCAAGAAGTAGTGCCGAACCATTATCCAAAGGCCTATCTGTTAATCTAATATTATCCATTCTTTCAGGTGGAGTGGTGTCCTGAATGTTGTTGATAGGAGTGGTAGAGGCTTGAACTAGGTCAGTAAGGTGGACATTTCCTTTGATATCGTGAACAGTAACGGTTGCAAATAATTCAATATCTGGCTTGATTAATTGAGGTGTTGTTTGTGTCAAATCTATAATTCCATCTTGATTTCCATACAGCGCTGTAGATATTGTCAACTGGATTGGATTTTTATCTTCATCAATCCATTGCTTATCTATCTTCAAGCATCCACATCTAGCCTCATCATCGCCAAATTCGAACCATGCTTGTGTCAAGTCTTCAACAGGCTGGTCTGCAACCCAAACAATGTAATATGCAAAATCATCAGCATTAGAAATTGTCCAGATAACATCAATTGCAGTTCCGTCGTCATTTGGATGGTCAAATGCGGTTATAGTTCCAATTCTATCAGGAATATTTCCTGACCCGACAGTATTTCTAAATGGGGTGACTTCAACAATTTCAACATCGATAAGATCAACATTTAGCCAATCATCATATGCTACAACCGCAACGAGGTATGACTGTCCATCTTGAAGAGAAATACCATCATAACCATCAATTATTGTAGATTCAGTAGAACAATCATCAATAATTTCTGCTTGAGAAAAACCGGCATCATCCAAAGGTAAACCAACAACGGTAATACTCGGCGTGTTCTCTCTAATCCATACTGCATAGAAGGCGCAATCGTCTGCAGTACTGACGTCCCAAGAGATTGTAACTCTGCCACCATCATCATTTGGTGTATCTACTGCTTCAACATTTTCNAATTTAGGTGGAGGAGTAAGATCATTTAGGCCACCGGTTGGAACTACAGGACCAATAATTGTAGCATTTAGAAGGTCCTCTTGCCCGGCCTGATCGACACAAGTTAGGCCTATCCAGTAAGGTCGACCTGGGTTTAGATTTAGTATGGTTGAGTTACCTTCACTCGGAGGTAATGATTCATCATAAGTAAGTCCTAGAACATCATTTATTTCTACGGTTGAAGTGTATATGTTTGTAAAGGCTAAATCAAGTGCAGTACATCTCTTCCATTCCAAGTCTAGGTCTCCATCATCTCCACCTTCATGTGGACCAGCTTGTGCCCATTCGGGCGGGTTTGGAATTTCATCACTAGGTGAGGCGGGCCCTATCGGCTGCGAAGGAATTCCCAAACGCCCATCGTTGTATTCTACAACAACCAACGCATAGTATTCTATTCCATTTTCAAGNGTTTGACCATTCGCAGTAGTGACTTCGCTTTGCAATCTACTGTGCAGTGAGATTGCTTTGTCAATTTGTCTTCCACTAAGATCTGCTTCTGTAATTTCTGCTCCATTATTAAANGGACCTTCGTTGACATAAATCAAATATCTTGAGAAGTCGTCATCGTGAACTAGAGTCCAAGANGCAGTTAGTGTTTCACCGCCATCATCAGGTCTGTCAATTAAATCAACCATATTGACAGGTGTTTCTAATTTGATGTAGTCATATGTTAATCTAATTTGTAGTGAACCGTTAGTTATTGAACGAAGATTTAGTTGGACAAATTTAGTTCCGTTAATTTGAACAGCATTATTTATTGCAGATTGCATATTTTGCTGAATACTTTGATCATCAGAGAGATTTAGAGTAACATTGTACTTCAGGCTATTTGATTTTGCCCAAGTTGCAGCACCACTAACAGGCGAAGTAAATGCTAAAGGAACTCCTTGGAACAGTAATCCATGTACGCCAGGAGAACCTATGTCGCTATCCAGAGTAATTGAATTGGTAGTATTTGCAAGTTCAATTTCCATTCCGGGGTGAGCCATATCAGTAATATCTTTAGTTACGAGATTGAATCCCATATTTAGTGGGTCAGCCCTTCTTAGTTCGAATCTTTCTACTTCAGTCCATTGTGGATTATTCACCCATCCATAAAGCCCTGAGGTTTCGGTAGTAATCCAGACATTTTCTGATGTAATTGTACCACCACTAATCTCATCATCAGGTAATATGAAAGCCTTAATCGAAGAGTGTGAAGCGGTTCTGGCTTCGATAATAGTTGCGATATTATTCCCTATTGCAAGTATTTCATCACCATTACTCACCATTCTTTCAATAGGCCAACTAGGTATTTGCCATGAAGCACCTCCATCTTCAAATTGAGAATTCAAACCATTCCAATGTGTCAATGGTCCTACATCAGTCGCTATGTGTAAACCCCACCAATCACTAGCTACTGCGGTAACAGTGTTTGATGGTAATTGATCAAAACGATGAGTTTGAATAACTAGTCCAGTATTTCCGTCTATACTACTTATTCCTGGTCTTTCACTACCTGNTCCATCATGGCTAACGTGAATCTGAACATTTCCGACGTTATCAAAGGTTTTNATCAGACCCCAAGAGGATGTACCTAACATTCCATTCGCACCTGTTAAAACGCTTGATGTGCTATTCAAGGTATTCATTCGTGCAAGTCCAGACGGTGTTGCAGCCCACAAATAAGGAGATTCAAATACCATATCTTCGACCAAGTTCGAAGGCAATCCATCCGTGGTTGTTAATGGGTTTAGCCAGTCATTGTTTTGTAATGACCACCTTCCAATTCCGCCATTAGTTGCGATATATACAACATCAGAGCTTACTTCAATACCATTAACTATATTCGATGGAAGACCAGCAAGAAGTCTGCCATTGCCGAATGTATCGGTGGTGGTATCAAAAATTTGAACTCCGGCAGAAGATCCAAAGTTACCTTGTAAACCGATAATTAGGTCTGTTCCCACCAATTTTAACCCATCCATNTTATTGTGTANAGCTCCTTGCATAGGCAGCAATTGACCAGTTAATGTATCTAATTTCATGAGTCCACTTGGATAGGTAGAAATGTAAAGATTAGTACCAACAAGTTGAGTATCTGCGGCTCTAGAGTTTGCTGGTAGCGTCCAGCCGTACTGCCATTCAACATCTCCTGTTGAGGTCCTTTCTCCTTGCAATACGCCAGCACCAGTCGATTGACCGAATCCGACATTTTCTCCGATTGTAGTTACCCAAACGTGAGTGTTATTTCCAGTCATTGTTGTTACTTGACCACTAACTAATCCCGGTAGATTGTACATTACAGATTGCCCATTTGGACCCAATGTGTCAACATGGCTGTAACCAGAAGATCCTCCAGCTTGTCCTATTAACCATTCATTTCCTAACCACTGGAATGACGTAACAGAAGATCCTTGGCCATTGAAATTAACTTGACTTGTACTCGCTCCCGATGTAGTGATTAAAGAATATCCGCCACCTATTACATTCGAACCTTCTTGACCTAGACCATGTCCAACAATTAGCTTGCCGGAATCATATCCAATTGCATCCCACCAGATTCTATCACTAGGTAGGTTGTGAGTCTGTGTAGTAATGTCTGGAAGCCACTGACTGGATGNGAAACTGTACTTTTTGATTGGCTCCTCATCAGAATAGAATGCAACATACAGNGTATCAGTTGAGGNGTCACAAGCCACTCCNGAGACTCTACCTTCGCCGAGTGTTGCACGGGTAAATGTACNNGTNATGGTGGAAGTNGCTAAGTCTANTTGTTCAATACCNCCATCAGCNTCATAGATNCCGACATTGAGCACTCCTCCACATTCAGCCATGGTTATTGGATAACCGCGCTGAATGCCGCCTTGACCCTGAGAGCCGAACACGTTCCAAGATGAACCGTTCCAGTGAGAAATAGCACCACCTTGGAAACCTTGCCAACCCGAGCCGTCACCGCCTCCAATTACTAAGTCAACACCATTGGTCCAAATTTCATAAATCTCTTCTCCTGCATTATTTGGTAGACCATTTCCTTCTTCCCAAGTAGGTAGCCAAGATCCAGCATTAGGGTCAAATCTTGCAACACCATCTTCGGTTGCGAATAGAACTTCACCGTTATACTCAATAATCTCTCTTATCGGGAAATTTAGACCATCATCACTATCCCAAGAGCCGAGTAATGAATTATTTTGGGCATAAAGTTCTAGTCTATTTTCACCCCAAGAAATCCACATTTGGCCGTTATTTGTTTGGTGTGCAGTTACTCTATCGACTTGACCTGACGGCAAAATATCAGCGCCCCAATCATCGTTGAGAATATCCCATTGTGCTATACCACCTCTTCCATCGTAATAGTCAGGGAATCCACCATTAGAAGCAACACTAACCATGATAGTATCCCCGACAAGACCCATGCCCCATGCATCCCCTGAATTATCATCCAATTGAATTCCTGCATCGACGTTTGATAGTCCAGTAAAGTTAGCCACATCAATACGATATACGCTATTACTGCTACTGCCTTGATGATAGTACATGATGTTGTTGTGTATTGTCATTTGGTATGGATCACCATTTCCAAGGTATAATTGGTCATTCTTTTCGATATCATAAATTTCGGTCTGGTTGATTACATCAATTAGTTGGAAACCGTCATCGCCTCCGATCCAAATGTGGTTCGGTCTAATGTCTGCAACAAGCCCAGTAACATCGCCGTTACCGGGGTCAAGGATTTCATTTCCAGACGGACCGCCGCTATATTCTGTCCAGGTTGGTAACCACGAATTGGTTGGGATGTCATAACGGGCAATTCCAACACCATCTAATCCGATATACGCAATATCTCCGATAACCTCAACCGGAGCGTTGTCTGTATCCTCTCCAGCTTCCCAAGTATCAACGACATCGAATGGACTAACGGTTAATATCCCAACTCCTTGCGTAGTCCCGCCATATACATTCGAACCATCAGTTCCTACAGAGTATGTTGCCCAATTAGGCATTCCATCATATACATTCATACAATCATCAATATCTACGGTTGAAGTTGGATATCTACAAACTCCGATATTAGTTCCAACGTATATATCCGAGCCGAGCAAGGCGAAATCAAAGAATTGACTTGGTTGGCGTGTCCAGCTACTTCCATCACCTTGGAAGTCCAATGCCTGGATACCATCCCACTTTACAGCACCACTATCAGTTCCGATGTAGATATTCGAACCATCAGAAATCAACGCGAATATATTGTCACTAGGTAGGATATCAAGGCCATTAGCACTTCCGGATTCAGTAAAAGGAGTTAAGATTTCACCGGTTGAAAGATCTTTTCTTACCACGCCATATCCAGGTAGGCCAAGATGTAAGGTATCTCCTTGTAAAGCAAGTGGGACATTATCAGCATTGTTAACACCAGTGGATCCCCAAGGGGCCAAAAATGAATCATTAGTTAAATCGAATCGTGCTAAGCCTATGTCATCGGTGGCAATGTAAGCAATGCCCCCATAGATTGCTAAGTCATTTAATCCAATACTTGGAATATCAAAAACCTCGATTGGGGAGATTCCACTTAGGTCTATTTTTGATATTGCTTGCGAGCTAAGTGCAATCAAGTCGTTTGTGCTTACAGCAATCGAAATAACTTCATCTTCATCTAGTCCAATACTTGTATCCCAAGTCTGTAGTAAAGTACCGTTGCTATGCATTTTATGAGCGCCAGAATTCTGTCCAGCAATGTAAACGAATGAACCATCAGTCGTTAGTTGGTTGACATTATCTCCGATAAATGTCGGATTCAACCACCTTGATTGGGTAGTATCATATCTGTTGATAAACCCATCAGCTGCGATAAATACTACATCATCGAGTTCAACTGCATCTTGCATAGAAGCCGAGGTTGGACCACTAGCAATTAGCATATTTCCAGTCTGCAATGGTGAATTTCCAGGAGTTAGTTCTGCTAATAGACCGAATCCATCACTGACTAAGACTAGGTCATTTGCTGGCGACCTGGCACCAATATTAGGCCATAAAATCAAATCATCACCAGCGTCACCAGTTAATCCAAAATCTGAGAGCTGGTAAGTTTGTTGAAAAATACCATTAGCAGTGTTGTATGAGTGAAGCGCATCTCCACTAAGTATGTACAGTAGGTTATTAGAGACAACAAGGTCACCGATATAGTTACTATTCAACCAATTTGAAGAAGACCATGTTGAAAGCCAGAATCCTGAACTCCAATCATACCTAGCAAGACCGTTGTCTTCAGAAGCCATCAATAACTGGTTGCCAGAAATCAAAAATTTGGTGACCGAATCACTGTGCAAATTATTAGCAGTTGTCCACGTACTCAAAGCAGAATTGGTATTCATATTCCATCTTACTATACCTTCGTCCTCGAATGAAAAGTACAGTACGTTACCTGCTTCTATGATATCTAGTGCACTTCCAGCGGTTGATTTTGTGTAAGCATCTGACCATGTAGAACCATCATAAACCGAAATTCTATCTTGATTTGAAGCGTAAACTTTACCATCACTAGCGATAAAAAATTGTTCATATTGAACAGTTTCAACTACTGGATCGCTGGATGTTGAGATAGTATTTGGTAACGGAATTAACTCAGAGGTGTCAATAAGTGATAATGCGTGAAAGTAATCATTACTTGTCAATATATGAAGTGCTAAGTTGGTAGCATCTATTTCAATATCTACTATTTCTCCAGAATCTTCAAATTCTATAATATCGATGATTTTTGGGTTATTGTTGTAATCAATTATTAGCAACGTGTCTGCTATTGCTAAATATAATCGGCCATCGACAAAATGAACAGCATAATCTGTTATTTCTATATTTACAGGCTCAAATGATACAGCAGGATCAACTGGGGCAAGAGCCTCAACGATTAATTCGGTAATCTCTGCACCCGCAGGCAATGTCCACGATGCGCCCGCTTCACTATTGGGAGATAATCTCCCAGAGTGTGGATTTAATCCATCGAATGTATCGCTAGAGCCTAACATACCCAGTCCGGACCAGTCAAATAGATTGATTCCAATATCCGATGCTGTTATTACCGGTTCTTCTATCAATATATTGTTACTACCATCCACTCTAATTTCCATAGTTAAATTAGAAATTTCAGCACCAGGAGCAAATTCAAGCG
>PBWC01000080.1 GCA_002729095.1 Methanobacteriota archaeon | reverse complement strand
ATTTGGGATTAGCAATTAATGTTATTTTGAAAATCTACTCATACATCGGAGATACATTTGAAATTAATTTTATTGAAGCGGATGTTTTTCAAAATCAATTGCCAACACGAGAAATTGCTTCTGGAGAAAATATTCTCGAACCTCAATTTGGCTCACAGTACACCAATGTTGTATCCTTAGTGTATAGATTTTGATTTTTAAAATTATGAGTTACCACTGGTCTAGCTGAAATCTTTTTAAAAAATTCAAATAAATATTAATAAATTAAGCTAAAAATTGCTTTAAGCCCCTTCAAAAAGTATGAGGTAAACATTCGTATAGCAGAATTTAAGTACAGTGAAGTGGGTTTCGGCTGTTACCTCTAACTAATAAATAACATAGTCAATAATTGAATTCAGAATTAATAGGAATAATGATTACGTCTGCAGTAAATAACACAGGTTTGCTTACAAGTCCGAATACAGCTATTAACCAAAATTGAAATCCTAATATTTAAAAATTACAAAATACTAACACTAAAAAACTCTACCTAAGAAGTAATACAAATTATTCTACCTCTTAGGCACCTCCTGAAAGTCGCCGAAGCTGAAATCCTGAATTTACAAAAATAACAATCCCACCCATCTAAGATGGAATCTTCTGAGCAAGCACATCCCTTATCCCTGATGGCCCCAGCTGCTTACCGTTGGCATTGGTGAAGCCTTCTGCAAAGAGGAGAGATGACATCTTCCGCAGAATGATTTGCTATCCAGTGCACTTCACCTGCCTTTGTGGATCCATAATTTTGCTACCAACTCAAAACTGATTACGACTTTTTTGCTATTATCTGCAGATTTTATCATAAATTCTGGTATCTAGTCCCCTATTTATCTAGCCTTACTCCATGTAACACAGTAGATTAAATATCCGTAGCATAATGAAGGAAAATACAGATAAACACTGGGATACTATTCAACAAATACGAGCATTTTCCAAAATAGTAGCAAATATATCGTAATTACTTTTTGATATGGCCTGGAAACATGGCCTTTGCTCTTGTTTATGTGCCTACACTTCAACTTGAAAAACCAGTGGCGCCAAAGCACGCAGGCGGAATTTGATGATAAGACCAAGTATCCTGCAGTTGCTCTAAAGTCATCCAGGTAGGTAAGGGTTTTTGACAGGAGAAGAGGTATAAAGCGACACCCCACCCCCATACGTTATTGAGTACAGTCTCGCCCCAGTTTTTGATAAATTGGTTCGACAAAATAATAGATAGAACATTAGTTGACATTAACAAATTAGGTGTAGATTATAGTTAGAGATAAAATTCTAGACTAAAAATTTTAAATGAAAATCATTAAAAGGATTGAGCAATAGCGGTGAAATTAATAACATCAAAAAAAATATTTAGTGGTAATTTATTGCCTTCTAAAATTCACTAAACAAATTTCTCAAATAAATGTAATTTTGAGGTCATCAGATGTAATTAGACAAAACCAATTAGGGAACCCTATTATAAGTTGAGATAAAGAATTATTTTAAAAGGTGTTTAGAATCTTTCGACTAATAATATTGAAAATTAAGGTACTGTGAAAATAAAATATTTAAAATGCGATTGGGGGATGGAAAATTTTGGTGATCCAAAAGAACGTCTTAGAATGTACAAGAATGCTGGTTATGACGGTGTTGAATGCGCAAATATTGGCATGGATGCACAAGAATTTGCTGATTACACAGACGAATTAGGTTTAGAATATGTTGCTATGGTATTTTGTGATACTGAAAAAGCATTTGAGGAGCAGCTTACTGAATTAATTAATAGAAAACCTATTTTAATCAACTGTCATCCTGGGAGAGATTTTTGGGATTTTGATCGAGGCTGTGATTTTTTTACAAAAATTTTTAAAATAGCTTCATCTGTAGATGTTGAAGTACTTTATGAAACTCACAGAACAAGACTACTCTATGCTCCATGGACTACGAAAAAGTATCTTGAAGAATTTCCTGACATGAATGTAACGGGTGATTTTAGCCATTTTACGACTGTTTCAGAGGGCAACATGTGCGGTGATGGATACAAGGAGTTAATGGATTTCATAATACCTAGGACATTTCACTTGCACGCACGCGTTGGCTATCAGAATGGGCCACAAGTACCAGATCCAAGAGTAGGTATGGGTTTACAGTGGACTGAACGTTTTGAGGGATGGTGGGATAGAGTTATACAAAGCTGTAGCGATCAGGGGAGAAAATTTATTACAATTAACCCCGAATTCGGTCCTCCAGAGTATCAACCGTTTCATCCCTCATCAGGTAAACCACTAGCAGATATCTGGGACATATGCCTGTGGATGACTAATAGATTTAAAGAACGTTGGGATCAGAATGCTTCTAGGCTGACCTGATACAAAGTAAGCCAAAAGATTGAAGTTAAGATTTCTAATCTCCGGAACCTATCATCCACCATAAGGATTTTTTATAAAAGTAATTGACTCTAAATTCATTCGAGGCTGTTAACTATATTTGTTTGGTTTGACCTAGAATGAAAAAACAGGAATGCCAAAGCATGCGAAGGTATATTTAGAGGTGAAAACAATTATTTCATATTTGCTCTAAACTCATCAATTTATGTGAAGATTTTTGAAAAGAGAGGAGTTACAAAGTGACACCCCACCCCCATACGTTATTGAGTACAGCCTCTACCTAATATTCGATAAATTAGTTCGACAAAATAGTATTTACATACGGTGCTGTCTTAGGCATTCTCACTTATGAATGTAGCTATTTTACTGACAGTTACACCTTATGCAAAGTAATCAAAGGACTACGTCCAATTTCTTGGACAATACTAACCAGACCAGCTTCTTCCAAGCTTTTAAGTGCTCTTTGTTTGACCCCTTTAGAAATCCCAAACTTAACCAAGAAGTTCTTTGGCAAAGTCACCGACTCTTTTTGGCTCAGCAAGAACCTGAACTGTAAAAGAATACCAACCACCAGCGCCTGTGTCCCAAGCTGTGCTGCCATCTCGACCCAGACAAGTTGTACTTGTGGATGTAAGAAGAAGCCTGACTCGCGTTTTGTTTGGAGTTCACGAAGTTGAGGATGCCTGTAGGCCACTCTCTTCTCTTCAATGGGTATCATTATATTCAATATAGATACTCTAATAGAGGGACCGGGTGCACACTGGTGTGCAGGTGGGTGCTCACTGGCGTGCAGGTAATACTGACTTCAAGCAACATCAGGATCTGGCAGTAGGCTCATTACCTTATCCCAGAATGCACGGCCACGCTCTTCATCCCGATACCTGTCCGGGTAACGATAGATATCTGCATCGGTAGTCAACTCAAAATCTCCCAACACCTGNCNNGAAGCNTCNCNCATCNANTCCTGNGCTTGNNNGANTCTNTCNTCAAGTTCNTCTANTGGNGCCTCGATCAATACAGCNTCATGNACNGGNGCACAGACTCNGATNCCNGCNTCNGTCATCAGGATNCANGCAANTCNNAGCATCTCTGCNCCATTGGCCTGCATCANNAANTTGGCTANNCTNCNAGNNTTGNNNNGNCNNNNTACTTGGATCTGCCAACCAAAGACAGTCCACAGCTTTTTATGCAAAAGTGCATAATCCACGTTGCCATCGGACCAATTCCAGAAAGTCCTGAAGGTCTGACGGTGCTTGCGCAGTAAGTCTTTGGCAACGATCACAGGCTGCTGGATTCTATCTGCCAGCGACTCTGCGCCCATCCCGTAGTTTACAGCCAGCACAGTTTCTTTATAGAGCGCTCGTTCCTTGGGGTGGGACTTCTTCGTTGCATCGGGGGGTACTGCCCCAGCTAGTTTGGCAAACTCCAGATAGGGATCACCCGAAGCATAAGCCTGCTGCATTGCTGAATCTCCAGAAAGTGCTGCAGCAACTGCAAATTCCTGCTGAGACCAATCAAGATAGGCAATCCCCCAACCCTCTGCTGGTTTGATTAGACCCCGCAACCAAACAGAAGAGCCAAAGATGAACTCTGTGGTNCTCGGTTGGTTTCGTCCAGTTTTACCCCCAAAGGGACTGAGCAGTGTCCGATTCCGCGCATCTCCCCTAACCCTGAACTTGTTGAGGCGCATCTGNCCTAAAGAATGCCTCAACTCTCGAAGTGGAGAGATCTGGGGGTGGGCCTTTGCCATCGACCGGAAGGTCTTGTCTTGGAGATCCAGATTCCCACTGGGAAGTCTGGGCCAGGCCATCTGATGTCGGCTGAGGTATTCCAAGAATAAGCCTTTTTTGAAGACCCTACCCTCAAACACACCGTAGTCGTTATCNACATCCTCGATCAGGTCGTCCTGGATCGACTCCCAGTTGGCTCGTAGCCGCTCCAGTAGCGGCAAGTCAACGGGGATCCCAACTGACTCCATTCGGGCTACTGCCTGCATGTAGCGGCCGCGAATCAGGGCGTGATCGATTGGGATCTTTGAAGCCATCTCTGGAAGCAGAGCAATCAGTGCATCAACGTCTGTTTGACAGTAGTCCAGTAGGGCTAGTTGCTCAGCAGCTGTGTAAGGACCACCNCGCAGCGCAAGTTCGCGCATCTCCTTTTTTTCCACCAGAGGTATATGTTCCAAACCATGCAGGCTCAAGGCACCCAGTAAATCGTTCTTTACTGGTAACTGCAGGCCATTGTTTTGACATCGAAATTCACAGAATANGTCGAGGATGCATTTAGGAAAGAACCAATCAAGAGTGAGATGGCAACCCATCTCAGCAGAGGCATAGTAAGCCACGTAGAGGCTGTTTTCTCCCATTGGGAGTGGGCACACCGGCTTAGCTACACCGTCCAGCCAGAGACGCTCTAGTCGCCCGCTGTAATACTCACGGGCAACTAGACATCTTACAGCTGGTGTGAGGTTTGAGCTTTGACCAAACTCAAAATCAGCACACCAGATCTGCTGGAATTGTTTCCCTTGCAGGAAGTTCAGGNCAGCCCCCGCAATTGGAGCAGGACCAGGTGGTCAGACCGATTGATGATTTTGTTCTTGAATGCAATCTCCAAGAGCNCATCCATTGATAGTTCAGGCCATTCAGGGTCTTCCAGGTCCCCTTCTGCTGCAAGAATCTCATAGGCTCCGATATTCATATTGGACTGAATCCGGGTCCATNCNAGTTCTGCATTATTGGCAGCTTCCAATGCNGAAAGATGCCAATTTAGGGGTCGGCTCTCATCAGGAAGAGCCACGGGCCAGAAGAAAGGGTCGCCTTGTCGATCAATGGCCAGTATCAATCGGTAGGCTTTGGCCAGTTGCTCCACCTCAGCTTGAAACTCTGGCTCGACCAAGTAGAGATCNCCACCACTTTCAGGGTATGGCAGGAGCATAGTGTCCATCTTTTTCTCAGGATGGACCCGCACCCACTGAGTTTTGCCAGGCTTGCGAACTGGCACCGTGGTCAACTTCTTCTTGACCCCGCTGACATTGCCAAAGTTTTGCGAAAGCCTGAACCGGCTAAAGTCAGTCGAGGTTTCGTTCGCAGGATTTTGTTCAGCCATGATTATCTCCTTCCAATAGAGGTTTGTGTTTGGGCCAGTTTTCTTGCTCCTTCTGAAGAGGAGGAGAGGTAAATGGGCTCGTTCATACAACCTCCTTGGTCAGATCGGCTGCTCGACCTCTTTGAATCGTCTCGTGGATCCAGTCACTGATATCACCCGAGGGCCACCGACTTGACCGCCCTATCTTGATGGGTTTTGGGAAATCACCTGCCTCAATGAATGAGTACACCGAAGATTTCTTGAACCCTGTCAGTTGCTCGACGTCTCTTATCGTCAATAATCTCTCCATCGTTCTCCTTGGAAACTGGTTTGTGCAAGGCCGTCCCGAAAT
>PBWC01000093.1 GCA_002729095.1 Methanobacteriota archaeon | reverse complement strand
AAGCAATTACTACCTCATCTACTTCCTCTACTTCATCTAATAACTCTAAGAAAAAGAAGAAGGATGGTAATAATCTAGGAGGTGATGCTGATAAAAAAGATAAAAAACCTCCAGCCACAGACAAAGATGTGGAAAAACATTTATCTGCTGCTTTAAAAAATGCAGAAATTGATGGTGAGGGGAATATCACTAAAGATAATGTGAAAAAGTTTAGGCAAGAGCTGACAAAATTAATTTTAAAGCATGAGGACAAACAACTGGGTCTCATCTGTAACAAATGTAGAAAGGTTGGGGTTACCTCTCAAAATTGCGGTAATTGCTCTACAAAAGCCACTAAGACTGGTGATAAGCCTGCAACAGCTAATGCAATATCAGTTAAGGGAGTCTTTAATATTCANTATCATGATGGAGGGNTTTATCAGCTTAATGGTCAACAGCTGATGCCTACTTCTCCACCTTTTCGAGTTATTTTTGACAGTGCATACACTGANTTCTTGTTGTCTAATTGCAAGNCNAATGTAGATGCAGTGTTAGCTANTATGAATCTTTCATCANGTTCACAACCATGTACAACTAGTGTAACAGGTTTTGATGGAAGTACTAATACAGCTACTATAGTTGCTAANATAGGAGGTGGTCGTCTATTGCTAGACCCAAATAGTAAAGTTAATCTATTGGGTGTNACAGCATTAGTAACAATATTGGTAAAAACCGATCCTACAGCATCTGTGACAACTACTGCAGATCAGTTATCAGTAGTGTATAAGGGTGAAACGATCATTAGACTCAATCGAGCAGCAGATAAACTGTTCTATGGGGATTTTAATATGATTATNGCTATCATTTTACATATTACTACTGTTGGTACTGCTGTAGCTGGTGCNACNAGGAGTGGTATGACATTCAATGCATATGATGACATTGATAATGTTCATGCTACTCCTACTGGTAGTTCTGTTTGACAATCAGATTCCGGCACTTCTAGTGCTGGAGCTGATTGTCCCCCTGGTGCTGATATTACTCCTCCTATAGTTACTTCTACTTTACCTCTGGATTCGAATCCAATAGTGCAAGGGCAGCATTCAATAGATGCCGCTGCATTGCAGGAGGTGCTTCCTGGCCCTGACTCTGATCAGAAATCTTCANAGCCATTGAAGAAGAAGTCTAAAGCTAAAGGTAGAAAGAGTAGTACTAGTACCAATATGAGTATCCGTGACGCTCATTCTAAAAGTTANGGAAATAGTGGTGGANACACCACGACAACTGTGAATCCTGTAGACCAGCGGAATGTACATTCTGCAGGTATTTCNGATGTTCACGNCAAGGATGTTGGATGTATGGATCCAAGTCCGATTCAAACTGACTCTGATTTGACTTTGCCTTCGAATGATTTATCTGAATCATCGTGTATTTCGAAGCAAGATGAGGTTNTTCCNGATAATGGTGTNAAGAATTCAGCAATGATTTCTTCCCCAATATCTATACCTGTACTTGANCAAGATGAGGTTGCTGCGGATGGTGGTGTTGAGGGTTCAATTATGGATCCTTCCCCGGTGTCTAAACCTGCACTTGTGGATGAGAANGATAATGAAGATGAGAACGAAGAAGAATTTGAGGATGTAACAGAAATTAATATTGATCACTTTAATGATGATTCTGGTGAATGGGTACCTAAATTAATGCAATCAGAAGATCCTAACCACAGAGCTTTTGTGGATAAAAATGGAGAATTGCACTATATAGTGATGGACCATGANCTGGATTCATCGGTAACCGATGTTCCATATGCNGTGTTNTATGCGTATCAAATTAGTTTATTGTTGGGATGTAAAAATCGTAAAAGTATGAGGAATTTATTGTTACAACATAGAGAATTGCCTTTNACGATTAANGATTGGGATGTAGCTATCAAAAGATTTGGTCGTGTAATGAATTGTTTTCATATACGTAAGAAAAGATCNACCTTACCAAATCCGAACACCTATAAGCCTGGAGAGTTGCTATTTATTGATCCAAAGCAGTGTGGACCTAGATCTATGCAGGTCATGAATGCTGTTGATCATGCTACTGGGTATGGAGTGGCTGTGGCGTTTGATGGAACGTCAGCTACTGCTTATCAGAATGCTATAGTTGAAGTACTTCGAAGGTTTAAGCAAGTAATGGTGAGGAGTAAAGTAAAGGGTGTGGGTGTAACCAGACTAATCTATTGNGATGCTGATACTAAGATCGATGAGATAGTTCGTAACTACCTCTTGAAGGAGTATCATGTTCATATTGGTCCTGCTCCTGCTAATTATAGTTGTACAAAGATTGAGGCCGCTATAAAACAGACAGATATCCGACTCTCTAAGGTAGTAGAATCTTGGCCTGTACCAATTCCTGATTATCTGAATAGGGAATTCTGGATTGCAATAGCAGAAATGAATAACTATATGGTACATTATCCTAATAAGACGTCACCCATACATAAGTTCTTGGGTTATCGCCCCGACTTAAATAAACTGAATTGGCTTCCGGTTGGCCAGCTTGTGGCTTATCGGAGGGAAGATAGAGCGCGGAAGAAACGAAGTAAGGTGTTGCCTGGAGAAGTAAGAAATGATTCAATCTTGGGGAAAACTAGAATGCAATTTGGTTTTTTAGGTGGAACTGATATGTATAATATCCATACAAGAGTCGTATATCCCATTAGTTCCGACGATTTTACTGCTGCTCAACTCAGTAGAAGAGCTAGAGTTAAAAATCCACAACCAGTTCCAATGCATATTGACTTCTTTCCTACTAGTTTAGTGACCCAAGAAAAGTCTTATAAACCAGTTTATCGGCATCTGCTGCGATTTTCGCATGCTGTGAGCAATCTGCCAAGGCCACCAATTCATCCCCACGCACCAGAAGACGAGTATATTCATGGAAGTAGTGTTTCCTCCGTATCGAATTTAGTGAATGAATCTGAAACTACTTTTCCTTATGATGAATCGTACGATGAATTAGGTGTCGATGATGATGTCTATGGAGGAACTACATCGTTACTGACTATCACTGGTGTCACTGCTGACAGCCCTAGTGATATAATACAAAGTGAATACAATATGATTGACAATTTAAGTAGATCTGACCATACGATAGCGTTAATGTCATCAGCTTTCGTAACGGTTATGAATACGATTATTGACTATGGTGAAGAATGGGCTCTAGAAATACCAGATAAAAATGCATGGTCGAGTGTACGCGAGCAGGAAGATGCTATTAATCATGGTGAATTAGAGATACAGGCTGTACGAAATGAGATCATGGAGAGTTGCAATGATAAGATGCAAACTAATTGTATTAAAATTATTGAGGAGGAACTAGCTGCAAATAACGAATTAAATGAAGATATTGTGACAGCTTTATATGCCTCACCTCCAATGAGTGCCAAAGCTGCTATGAAGCAGAAATGTCCTCTGTTAGTACAAGCCGCCCTAGCAGCTATAGAGAAGGAGAAAAAGAACTTAATTGATAATAAAGTAATGAAATTTCTTCCTTACAAAGATATACCGGAGGAATATAGAAATAAGATTATTAGTACCTTCGTCTTTATAGTTAATAAGATGAAGACGGATGGATCATTTAATGAGGCAAAATGCAGAGTGGTATGCAATGGTAGTCAAGAAAAGGACAACATGTATACTCGCACTGCTAGCCCAGTTGTTAATAAATGTTTATTGTATTTGATGTTTCAACTAATGACAGAGCCAGGGTGGGAAGTTTACACTATGGATGTAAGTGCTGCCTTCCTGAAGGTGTCTGTCCCGTCGCATCGACATATATATGTCAGAGTAGACGAGTCACTTCGAGATGGGACCAAAGCCACAACAAATGCCAGACTGATGAAATATTTATATGGTCTTACAGCATCTAGCTATAATTTTTACGTTAGCATCAAGGAAGTACTTCTTAAGAATGGATTTCAATGTACTCAATTCGATGGTGGTTTATTCTATAAGCATGAAAAAGTTAATGGAGTACTGACTAGTACTGCAGTAATTGCGTTGCATGTAGATGATATATTAATGATGACCATGGATGTACGTACTAAAGATGTTCTGTTCGAGAAAATGACTGAAAGATACGAAAATGTGAAATGCGAAAAATGTACATCATACTTAGGGTTATCGGTAGTGAAAGAAGATGGTAAGGTTACAATTTCCATACCAGGTTATTTGAAGACTATGGGTGATCATTTGAATGTACAAGATGAGATAGACAAATATAAGAACAAAAGGTGGGATTATGAAGTACCATGGGATGGTCAGGCCCAACGTGTGAAATTAGGACAAGATGAAAGAAAAGTGGACATTAGAAAATGTCAGCAATTGCTCGGATTACTGAATTATGCTTGTAATGTTAGATACGAGTGCACTGTATATGTAAATATGTTAGCCAGTCGCCAGCAAGATCCTAGACTGGACGACTATATTGCGTGCTTGAGAATAATGCACTATCTGCGACGTACATATTCACTTGGTATTACGTTTCGACCTATAGAGAGAATCAATGGTAAAATTAGATTATATTGCACAGCAGATGCTTCTTTTGGTTTAAAAAGAGCTGATGTTGGACATACTGGAGCAACCTTTTCTCTCGGTCCAAATGGAACTCCATTTTATGTGATAAGTAAAAAGCAGGCAACTAGATCAAGGAGCAGTACTGAGGCGGAAATAAAAGCATATAATACATGTGCTGCTACCATCTCGTATATAAATAACATACTGCAAAATGTATTCTTATTGGATGTAGACGAGCCAGTAATAATGGAGGGTGATAATAAAGGAGCAATAGCATGCGTTACAGGACCAAGTGTGACACAAAATTTACTACATGTAGAAAATCAGTACTGGTATCCTCGGCACATGTACGCGGATAAGAAGATGGTTGTTGTGTGGTGTAACACAGATCAACTATTGGCGGATGCTCTCACCAAACCATTACCGCCTGACAAATTTTTAAAATTTCGCAAAAGACTACTTGGCGAAGATGACCAAGAAGATCTAGTGCGTACACTTATATTTCCAAACAATCATGAACAAACTCTAAATAAAAAGGATAATGACATTAGTTTGATGTATGAAAACAAAGCCCATAGCTAGACCTGTTAAGTAGGACTAAAATGCTTCGCACTATAGTTATCGTTGCTGCTGCAATCATATGTGGAGGAGGAGATGTAAAGAGAAAAAGGAGAAGAAGACGAGGAGAGAAAATTAATGTACTTAAGCCATATGACTTACATAATCATAATATCAGCCCATATTACGTACATGCATTAAGGCGATAATTAGATAAATAGATAAATTAAAATTATAATATAAATAAAATCGGTGATTTGATCGACAGTGTGACGTTATTCCGTGAGTGAACTAACAGTATAACGGGAGGTGTGCTTGTCCGTTGATGTCCGTCCTTACCCTGTCGAATAGTTCTTACCCTGTCGCGGATAGTTCAGGCTATGCGATAACGCTTGGACATGAACCACACAGCTGGTATTTTAGTAAGATTGATATTAGTGTAGTAGTAGTTAATATTCTTCTATTATAAATTGTTTTATTTCAATTGTTGTAGTGACTTAATATTTAATTATTGATCTATCACCACAATCTGGCTGAGAACTAGAATATTGT
>PBWC01000033.1 GCA_002729095.1 Methanobacteriota archaeon | reverse complement strand
CCACTAGTTACATGAGGCTGGAAATCAGCGATTGAGGCAATGGTCAAGTGAATATCATCTCGCCATCTTGCAAGAACAGGATATGGCATAACACGAGTGTGGCCAACATTTTCAAAAAATGACAAAAAGGCTTCACGCATAGAATCTTTCAATTCTTTACCTAGCATTGGAAAACCTGAAATTAATGGTCTTCCAATAAATGAATATTCATCTTCGCTAGTATCTCCGCAAGTATCTCTACCTGCATCAGTAGTCCAAAACCAAAGACCTGTAACTCGACATTGCTTACGTAAATAGCCATTATCGTGGAATACTGACAAATCGATAGGAGGTAGACCCATGCACTCACCAGCCCTTGTGGACACCCATGCCTATAGACGACACATATTGAAACCTGCGGGTATTATTGAGTAAAGATGGTTGAAAATGCTCAAAGAGGATAAACTCAACAGATTGTTATGGCCGAAGACTGGCGCGACCATCTCCAATCTGAAAATGATGGAACTATGCGCATAAAGGCCCATGGGGACATGAAAGTAGATGCTAGAATAATAACTGATGATGAACATCTTTCGAAGTATTCTGATGACAGGGGTCCTGAGCAATTGGTTAATGCTGCGAGTTTACCCGGTATTGTAGGAGAAGCTTGGGGTATGGCTGATTGGCATTTTGGCTACGGTCTACCGATTGGAGGAGTCATTGCAACCGATACAGAATTTGGAGATTTAGGGGGTGCAATTTCACCTGGAGGCGTTGGATTTGATATTAATTGCGGAGTTCGAGTATTAGCTTTAGATGCTACAATTGATGACGTTCCCAATATCAAGAAACTCGCCGGACGCATTGCTGGTCGCATACCTGCTGGCGCTTCTGGAAAAGGCGGTCTCGATATCAAAATGAAAGATTTGGACGAATTAATTCTCGGAGGTGCTGAATCAGCTGCTGAACTCGGAATCGGCTATTTCGAAGATCTCGAATCATTAGAATCGAACGGTAAATTACAAACAGTAAGTTCAGATATCTCTACTAGGGCTAAACAGAGAGGTTTGCGAGCATTAGGGACTTTAGGGAGTGGGAACCACTTTCTTGAGCTACAATCCGTTGAAAAAATTGTTGATAGTGAGACTGCCAAGCATTGGGGATTGTATGAAGGCCAATTATTGGCAATGATTCATTCAGGTTCTAGAGGATTGGGCCATCAAGTTTGCAGTGAACATTCGAGAAAATTTGAACAAATGTACAAGCGAGATGGTGAACGATGGTATAATGAAAATTGGGACTTCCATATTGCAGATAGACAATTAGCGAGTGCACCATTTCATTCTAAGGAAGGTCAGCAATATCTTCAAGAGATGAATGCTGCAGCCAACTTCGCTTTTGCCAATCGAAGTGCTCTCGCCCATAGACTGAGAGAAGTTCTCAATCTAGAAATGGGCAAAGACGGAGAAGCCAGGGTTCTATACGATGTTGCTCACAACATTGCAAAAGTGGAAAATCATATCATACATGGACATAATTGTCAATGTGTAGTTCACAGAAAAGGCGCAACAAGAGCTTTTGGAGGTGATCAATTAGAACTAAATTCACACTTTAAATCCACAGGTCAACCGGTACTTGTTCCGGGTGACATGGGTACAGGATCGTGGATAATGTCAGGTCCAGTAAATGGACAAAATCAGGCATTTGGCTCTTCATGCCATGGCGCTGGTCGATCACTTTCGAGAACTAAAGCAAAAAAGACGATAGATGGAAAAGAATTGAAGAAACAATTAGAAAAATCTGGTATTCGAATTCATGCCTCTACACCAAACGTACTTTCAGAAGAGGCACCAGAAGCTTACAAAGATGTAGATGAGGTTATTGACTTGACTGCGAAAGCAGGTCTAGCAAGGCCGGTTGCAAGAATCAAACCAAAAATTGTGGTCAAGGGTTAATCACATACAAAATTTGGAAGCACTTTGACCAGGGATTGTTGGCGCTGAACCAGTATGTACTCCATCGGGTTCTTCACAAATAACACTCAGTAACGTGTTTACTAGTTCCTTTAATTCATCAACTTGGCTCTGTAAATCATGCACTCTTCGACGCATATCTACCTTAGACTCTACTTCTTTTCCCATCAAAATCCCATCTGAGAAAGTTTCCTTCCTCAAACTCAAATTACTAACCAACCCTTTAATCTTTGAGGGAAAAAATACGATAAAAAACCTATTTTTTAATAGTTTTATTCTAACCAAAAATCACTATTTTTGTTCACGAAGCGATTATAATCAAATGTCGATTCGCTTGCAATACGCCACTGTGGCTTAGGGGTATAGCACCTCATTGGTAATGAGGAGGTCGCGAGTTCAAATCTCGCCAGTGGCTCCAGAAATTAATGTAAAAGTGGCGCCGAGAGAGGGATTTGAACCCCCGAGGGAAGATCCCACGCGATTTCCAGTCGCGCGCACTACCAGGCTATGCGATCTCGGCTTGAGCCTAGCGAGTAGAATCCTATGTTTAACGCTCTCGCTTAAATTATCAAACGAAAAAGCGAAAGAACTCTTATGTGAACCCTGTAGGCGATAGCATGAGCGAGGGTGGGGGAACTTCCGATGCCACCCAAAATGCGAAGGCGGAAATGCCATTCAGACTTCACGATATGACTTTGAGGTTTGAATTTGCAAATTTGCATTCAATTTTGAAGCCAATCGATAAAGTCCGTAAGGAATTGAAATTCATGATATTACTGGCTTACTCTGAGTGGAATCGTGATTTAATCATCGCTTTAATGGTAGGAACGTTGGCTTTTATTCTAGGTTCACTTTCTTCAGAAATCTTTTCCGGAGGAAATCCAGATCTAGTTGGATTGGATGGTTTAACTGATGTAGGAAGCTTCTCATTTTTCCAGATGTTGCTTAGTCTTGTAGCATGGGTTTGGTTCGCTTACCTAATTTTAACAAATTTTCCGGTTATGAGAATTCACTCCATATCGCTATTGTTAATGTGGAACGGCATGATGTTCCTTCAAGTACTGTTCCATGAAAAAAATTCACAGTTCCCTTCTAATATGGTACTTTCAGATATGATGTTTGGAGTATTAATCATGCTGGTGATTCTTTTCTTTACCTACTTCTTTTGGAAGGCCGTAATTGAAACTAGAGATCTTCATGTCCAGGTTCGTCATGTTCACGAGGATGTTCGAGTGATGGAGAGAGAGATGAGTGAGCATTCACTTGTCGGTTGGGGTAGCCTACTTGTTTTCTGGCTATTAGCTACTTTCTACTCTAGTTGGAATGGTATTCACTATATTGCTCAAAGAACAGACCCTAATACATTCTTCTATGTGATGCACATTTTTTCTGGACTGTTCATCGTGCCTGTATTGATGCTTTTAATCTGGTATCCGCAAAGGATGCTTGGAAGCGATGCTAGAATCAGTACTACAGCAGCAATTACAGCAGAGATTGAAATGAAACAAGGTAGCCTGAAAATTGATGAAACTGCAAAATGTCCTGAATGTGATGTTAAAGTCGAATTATCGCGTGAATCTGACGGCCAAATATCTGTACCGTGCCAATCTGAAAATTGTGATTCAGTATTTGGCGTAATTGGAACTATATGCAGTATTTGTAACGAAAAATTCCCTTCTAGATTTGAATGTAATTCGTGTGGAATAAATTCCCCGTACATCGATTGTGTACCAGATTTGGAGGTGTGGTGATGAGTTTTAAGCATCTTAGAGAAGATTTCCCCACCCTTTGCGGTGATAACCCACCTGCATACTTAGACAACGCTTGTGTCACTCTTAAGCCTAAACAAGTCATTAATTCAATATCCGATTACTATGGAAAATACCCCGGATGTGGCGGTAGATCTGTCCATAAATACGGTACAAAAGTGTCAAAACTAGTTCAAGAATCGAGAAATGCAATTTCGAAATTCATAAATTCTAATTCTCCAAATGAAGTTGTTTTTACTGGAAATGCTACTAGTTCGCTTAATCAAATTGCAAAGGGACTTAATTGGAATGAAGGTGATATTATTCTAACCGGTGATAGAGAACACAATTCTAATTTGGTACCGTGGTTGCAACTGCAAGAAGAACAAGGTGTAGAACTTAGAGTTGTAAGGTCAAACCCGGATAATACATTCAGTATGGAAAATTTTGAGAAAGCCTGCTCTGAAGCAGGAGATAAACTAAAATTAGTTTCTATGAGCCATGTGGGCAATCTTGACGGCGTTGCGATTCCAATCAAAGAAATCGCAAAAGTCACTCATGATTTTGATGCTTTGGTTAGTGTTGACGGGGCACAATCAACACCTCACATGAAAGTAGATGTTCAGGATTTAGATATTGATTTTCTTTCCTTTTCATTACACAAAATGTGTGGTCCCTCAGGAATGGGAGGATTGTGGTCACGATATGAACTGCTAGAAAATATGCGAACCATAAGAGCAGGGGGGCAAACAGTAGTTACATCCACCTATGATTCAATGGAATGGGCTAAACCACCATCGAAGTTTGAAGGTGGTCTAGGAAATTTCAGTGGTATGATTGCCAGTGGAGCCGCAATTAATTACCTATCTAGACTTGACATGGACGCAATCCATGAGCATGAGGTTAAACTAAATCGCATAATGACAAACGGAATAAAGCACCTAGATAATATTGAGATTATTGGACCGGAAAATCCTGAATTGCGTGGAGGAATTTGTTCTATTCTTATGAATGACCTTCCATCGCATGACATTGCAATTTTACTGGATGAAGCAGCCAATGTAATGATAAGAAGTGGTCAACATTGCGTTCACTCATGGTTCAACGAAAGAGGACATCCTAATGGTTCACTAAGGGCTTCTGCATATTTGTACAATACAGAAGATGATGCGAAATTATTTGCTGACACGTTTTGTGAAGCAGTTGAGGCTTTCAGTTGATTGAAATGGATGACTTATCTGATTTACAATTTTTGCCGCCAATTGTTCCTGTAGAGCAATATGAAACTGAGGACGCTGTTTTAATTGCAGACAACCTGAAAAATGTGAGAATTATTGTTAGTATCGGTTTAGCGATAATGTTGACTGTTTCCTTGTACTGGGCAATTAGTTTTGTCAGTGACGGAGGATTTACGTCAGTTAGACCCAGCAACACTGCACTTGAGTATCAAGAGAGTTACTCAGAAATGATTCAATTCAATCAGGTTAGTTTAGATGGCGAAGGTGTGAGTGTCTGTATTGTCGATTCTGGAATTAACCTATCGCACCCTGACTTAGAAAAACTCGAACTTTCAGGATGGAGTGATTTCATAAATCAGGAAAGTGAACCATACGATGACAATGGGCATGGCACTAGTATGGCAGGAATTCTTGTTGCCGACGGATGGATGGAAGGTATAGCGCCTAAAGTCGACTTATTTGTCGCCAAAGCACTAGATGGAGTTAATGGACAAGGTAGCGATGAAGTTGTGGCCCAGGCAATTGATTGGTGTGTTGCACAAAATGTAAACATCATATCTTTATCACTCGGAGGTGCACCTGGAATACTACCTTTTAATCCATTTTCTGGAAGAGATTCCGGAGATGCGGCTAATGATGCCATAAATCAAGGAATAGTAGTAGTGGCTGCCGCAGGAAATGATGGAGGTGCTGATGATGATGGCGATGTTGCACATCCAAGTAGTGAACAATTAGTCATATCAGTTGGTGGAGTAAATACAAATGGAAACCATTGGGAAGGATCATCTATAGGTGATAATAATGGTAATTTATTTCCTATAATTCTACCTAGGCAGGACCCAAATAAGAAACCTGAGATAGTAGCACCAGCTGAAATGGTTCCTGTGATTAATAACCAGGAATCATGGTCACTAGTAGATGGAACAAGTGCTGCAACTGTTTTCGTAACCGGAGCAATAGCTTTACTACTTGAAGAGCATCCTGAACTAAGCAGTAGTGGACAAGGAGACTCTAACACGGTAGTTCAAATCAAACAGTTAATCGTAAACTCGGTCAAACCTAGCGATGGGCAAGAAGGACATGACGACAATTATGGCTATGGACTTCTTCAAATTAAAGACTTGATTATAGCAGCAGAATCAATATAATTACTTCTTCAAAAACGCAACTATAGTGCCATCAAATAAAGGAGTGAATGCCACATAGTGTGTTTGTTGAGTATTTGAAATCAACTTAATCCAGTCATTGAAACCGTCGACATGTTTCATCATTTCTTCATCTTCCTCATCAACATCACCTGATGGAACTGGTGGCTCGCAAGTAAATAGCACGCCGCCATCAGATAGTAGTGGGAATAAACTTTCAATAGATTCAGCAAGATTTTCTATCTTACTATCGACAATTATTACATCAGCTTTAGTTGCAAGAGGTGAATTTCCAACTTCTAGTCCAGTAACTGAGGCGGCAATCCATGCATTTGTTTCTGCAACAAGTGAATTGACCTCTCCTACCACAATGTTACACCAATCTTCCGCATCAAATCTAGTCCTTAACCTATGTAATATTACTGCGAACTTGGAGCCTTGCTCCACCAAGTCGTACCTTTCAGGAACTTTGTCATTAGTGAATAAATCAAAAAACCATGCTGAGCGGTGCCCAATACCCGCCCCAACTTCAATAACTCTTTCCGGTTTAATCTTATGAATAGCGTTACGTAATCGGCGTATTACTGACTGTGACCACGTTGACAAACCCATATGCTGAAGTTGTTCGGAGATATTTGAAGCAATTTCAGGCTCGTCACGTGATAAATCAGATTCTTTGGACAGAATGTACGGTAGAACGTCTGCCTTAGAAAGCGAAGATTCACTCCCCCCACCCTGCATGACTGTTCCTATTGGGCAACCATCATGAATGCTCGCTTTCAAAATTTTGAGCCGATTACTTCAAACATGTCACCCCTCAGGGTAGCATGAGTGATGTAATGTCGAGTGATGAAATTGAGTTCGACGATGACGATGTCATCGAAAATGCAACACTTTGCGAAGCATGTGGAGACATCACTGAACATGAAATATTGAAGGAAAAGAAAGTTGGCGATGGTCGTGATTTACTCCTAAAGTGTATTTCATGCTCAAGCATAACTACACTCAACATTAGGCCTCCTAAGTTAATTAGAATTCCGTTCATTCTTACCGAAGGCCCAAATTCCCAAAAAATAACCATTGACATCGATAATGATGAGGAGTTTAGAATTGGGGATGTGTTCGATGAAGATGATAAATTATGGTCAATAAATCAAATATTGATTTCTGGCGATAGAAAAGCCAAAATGGCTGTCGCTAGTGAAGTTACTAGCATCTCAGCATTGAGAACTGATATGGTAATAGTCAAATTGACTATGACTCGTGGGGAATTCTCTGATTCACAATCAATTACTGTCGAACATGGTAAAACGTTTACTGCTGGACATTTGATGGACCATGCAGGCGAAACTTGGCGCATTAGAGCAATTCACACAGGCGAAGGGAGGACAATGAAAGGAACTGTTGAGTCACAATTCATTAAGCGCATGTACCTGCATGAACCGCCAAATCCTGAACACTTTGAACCAAAGACTCCGAGAGAACGGAGACAAGCATGGAAAGAGGGAAGACTTGGATATAATCCAAATCCAATAGTCCCAAAGGAAGTAACTAAAAAAAGAGTACAACCATCAAACAAAAGAAAGAAGAAAAGACCTAGAAATTAGGGTCTATTTGTCCAGGGCATTAGGAATGCTTTAGCGACTTGAGCGCCTACAGTAGGGTTCTCTTGCAGCCGGCGTATACTGTATTCGTACCACTTTGCACCATAAGGAATGTAAACTCTTGTAAGGTGACCCTCTTGTGCAAGTTTTCTTCTCAAAGGACCTCTTACACCCAGAAGCATTTGAAATTCATATCCATTACCTTTTGAATTTCTTTTGGGACCTGAATTTTCTCTAGGATCATCAACATTTGGTCCCATGCCGAATGATTCTAATGCGGATTTAGCATGCTTTATGACAGGAATATCATGAGATGCTATTGCACAGTATGCACCCGCAGCGAGCATCTTGTCAATACAGGAATTAGTTGCTGAAACAATATCCGAGTATTTGCTAAAAGCAATTTCTTCGGGTTCAAGGTAAATCCCTTTACAAATACGGTAATCCGCCATTGGACCTAATTTTTCCTCTAGTGAATCAATATCATTTAGGCTTCTAAATAATCTTCCTTGAAGTACTGTACCGACATTTGTCAAACCCTGTTCATGGAGGTCTACGACAATTTGAATTGTTTCTTCTGTGACGCGGTGATCTTCCATATCTAAGCGGACAAACATATCGTACTTGGAAGCCATTTCCACTAGATTTTTAATATTGGTAAATCCTTTATCAGCATCGATTAGTAGACCAAAAGCAGTTGGCTTAATACTCAAACTTGCATCCAACTTATTTTCAATAATTGCATTAACTACTCTCACATATTCATCATAAAAATATTGAGCTTCTTCCATGGATGAAATCTCTTCGCCTAATACATCGACAGTGAAACAAGCATTCTCTTTGCTCAATCTTTGCATTACTCGGACTGCATCTGCTAAATCAGGGCCGGCAACATATCTACGAGAAACCCATTTCACAAACCAACGTGGCATTCGGATGGTAGTAGCAACAACAAGTTTAGAAAACCAACTAACCATGTCACTCTCCCCCACCTAGTGCTTGGGTAGGAGATTCTTGAGACTTGTGATTATTTTTTCGCTAATTCAAGAATAGATTTCGTATTGAGTAGTGGGATTTGCAACTCTTGCAGGTATTCCCTAATCGCCTGCCTCTGCCACCCCTTGAACGCTTTTTTATCCATAGAGCATACAATATTGCCGTTAGGGAATGCATTCTTTGTCGAGTTAATTGCCGATGTCAAAGAATTCCTCCAATTACCACCTGGCTTCTCCCCGTCCAATTCCGGAGCAGTGAATGGAAGAGCATATGTTGCAAGCATGTGTCCAATCCATATTCCTTCAACTGCTCCTAATTTATTTGCTCTTGGCGCATAATGGCCGCCACCTAGAGTGACAACAACCGTCTCTCCATGGTTTAACTCTGAATCCCATTTTCCATACTCATTATTTCCATTCATACCGAGTCCTTTGGCAATTAGATCTGCTAAAATCTCTGCTGCACCTTTATGTCCCCAAGTTTTGTCTGTAGAGCCAACCTCAACAAATATCGATGGAACACTGATCCATGGCCCATGGTGCGTTACCTCTAAAGACAAATCAAACTCAGATTCTATTTCTGTACCCGATACTGACTCTAACATATTTCGCCACCATGAGGCAAGTCTCGGCGAAGGTGGAGGGGCATCACCACTTTTACCACCATACGGAGGTATAGCATCATAGTCTAGTTGTGGAACTCCGATCGGATGCAAGGTTAGAGAAGGATTTCCGCTTTTTGCTGAATGTCTCGAGGGAAATATAGCCTCAATTACCCTTTCACCAGTTTCCTTTTGCCACCTCAAGTCTAAATCATCTTCAAATAATACACCGCCAGGATGTATCCACATCCTTATTTCTTGATATGAGTATGCATCCAATCCTTCAACCTTCGCAATAACTTTCCAATCGAATTTCTGTAGCAAAAAATCTGCTTGATTTGTGGATGCGATATCTCCTCCACTGACGATTATTAGTGTAACATCTTTGGAGGACATGTTAATCGCATTGCTTACTTATTTTTGAGACCTTCTTAATGCGAGAATTGACAAACTAAGCCGAATTGGGTATAATATGGCCAGTGGACTTCCTGATGACCTAGGATTCACTCCTCAAAAAGTTCTTTCTTGGGCAAATGGGTATCTTGTAATTGGAGTGGACGGTGAATTACAAAAATTATCTACTGAATATGAAGCAATTGACTCATTCGTAAAACCATTCCCTATGTCAATAGGGAATGCGACCATTATTGATGAAAAACTGATTGCAACTTGGCTTGACTCTGAGTTACTATTAGCTAGAATGGCAGCGATAGACTTGAATTCCAAACTTGTTCAAGGCGTCGATAGAAGTGAACTCAGAGTGAGGAGAACTATCGATAAAGCATTACATCCAGCCTCATCATCTTGGTCGCATGTATTAGATGCAGAACCTTTAGCTCTTGATTCAAATACCACTATGTTCGCATTCGTACTATGGAAAAAAGGAATTTACAACATGACTCATGATGCACATGAAATTTGGCGTCGTAAAGAACCTCAATGGAAGCAGTTGTCCAAACTACCTAGGGCACAAGAAACTGTTAAGGTAATTTTTAAAGAAGATATGTTAGAAATTTGGTCAAGAGGAATGGGTGTCAACCAGTATGATTTGGAGACTGGTGAAATATTGAGCACCGAAGTTGTTGATAGTGAAGGATTTCTTCTCGATGTATTCAATAGTGGAGAGAGATATCTCTTACAGATGAATGACAATGAAGTGGTGATGTTAGAAGGAAGAAATATTGTTCTTCGCGCTAGGCTTAGTGGACCCATAAGCAATGCTTTCTGGAGTGAAAAGAAACAGGGCTGGTTCCTAATCGGTTGGCGTGAGATAGTTTTCCTATCCATAAATCGCTTTTCAAAAATCACACTTGATGAATTGCCAATATATTACGATAACATTCGGAAAATAGCCTTATTCAATGACTCCAAATGGAGAAATATAGAGTTAGATGAAGAAGAATGATTACTCTAATGCTTCTGTGTAGCCGCATCTTCCACAAGATTTTCTGTCTTTGTGAATTGCTAGAAAAATCCCGGGTCCGCAATTATCTGTTGGACAAAATTCTCCCTTTCGAACCAACTTACCATCCTCCAAGGAATACTTTGAGTGCTTTGCTTTAGGATTTGGTCCATCTCCCATTATTGCTCACCCCCGTCTTCATCAGTAGCTTCTTCAGTTTCTGTAGGTCCAGTTGATTCAGCTGGCTCTTCCGCTTTAGAAGAAGAGGATCTAAATGACTCGTGTCTTTTGTGAATATATTCAGGTTCAACTTTCATTGATTCTTCGTCACCGTAAATGAAGGCCATTCCAGTAGTCAAAGGTTGGCCAAACCTAGTTTTACAATCCTTGACAACGATTAGATCAGTCTTAGATCCGGGCTCGAGAGTTGCTACCAAGTCCATTACCTCTTTTCTTGAAGGAGTTGCTTTACCATCATGCTTCCACTGGAATCCAATTTCAACACGATTCAATAATTTGTTTTCTTTTCGACTAGTTTTTTCCATATTTTCATCTCCCTCATCGAGTATTTACTTTGAGTGCATATTTCCCTGGATGCTCAACATTCAGCCTCTTCGCAATTTCAGAACGCTCAGGGTCCATGATTATTACATAACCTTGCCAATCAGACGAAACTTGGGCTGAAGGACAGCGGGAACACTGATCAACTCCATCAACTAGAACTAGGTGACATTCACCACATGCGAAAGGATTCTTTGCCATATAATCACCTCACTCATTATCCTCTTCTAACCAAGAGTGGCAACCTAAACCTGGTTGCTTACTTGTTAATCCAATCTTTGACCTTCTAGGGTCACTAGTATCAGGCGATAATGAAACAATTCTTGCTCTGACCGAATCACCGATTCCGATTCTTCGTCCGGTTTGTCTTCCTTCAATCCATCCCATGCCGACATTTGCATCAACCATGTCTTCCATGATTTGAGATTTGTGAAGCAAGGCCTCCATTGGACCAATACGAACGAATGCCCCGAATTCATTAATTTCCGAAACCGCACCTTCAACAACTTCATAATCGTCCATGCAGAAAAGTACCGCATCAAATCTAACCCTCTGATAAATTGCACCATCGCCGTGAATAATCCTGCCTCGGCCCAAAGGCTTGTGGTTATTGGTAACTAAAATGAAACGGTTTTCATCATCAAACCGACCTTCGAAGGCTGTCATTGACAATCTGTCAATGTGTTGGTCAAGAGATTGCCCTTTACGCATATATTCTGCAGGGATACGAATGGTATCTTCCTTTGTTACGATTTTGTACATTTCTTCACGTCCTTTGGTCTATTCTCAAAGGATTTAGTGAAGGGATAGGAATACCTATTCCGTCCTTCACCGGCATTACCTCTGGAGAGAATTTGACCGTAGTCAATTTGGCCACTAACGACCCCTATTTAATGCAAACGGATAATTTTGCTAAAAATAACCGTACTAAAATGGAGTATGGAAGCGAATATTAACTGCCAAAAATGATGCAAAAACCGTACGAATTGCCATAAGTCATAACAACCCCTTCGCTGCACATACTAATATGACATCAGCGAATGCTAAAGATGTTGGAGTTAATTTCCGCTCCACATTCATGGTATTATTGCTATTGTTAACGGTCTTTTCACCATTATTTTTCAATCAAAACTATGAAACTAAATTAATTCAAGAAAATGATGATATCGCATTTACCAACAATAACGAACAATGGAACCCAATAGAACAACCCTGGGGACAGTATTCTAGAACTCCAACCCACAACGGGACAATGCCACCTCATGGGCCAGATGGTGGACCAGGGCAAGGAAATGTGAGTGATGTTACTGAATTTGGAATTATTGATTCACCTGTGATAAACTGGGCAGTAGATGATGATGGTTACGGTTCCGATTTATATGGTTCGATAATTGGTGATTTTAGTAATAGCATTACTTCGACCAATGCAGCTAGGGAAAGGTGTGGTGATGGTGAGTTATTTGCTGTAATAGTATCTAGTGATACAACAAGCAGCAAATTAAGCATAGTAACTGGTGATGATGCCAAGACTGCATGGGAAGTAGACTTGGGACTTACAGAGGATATTCGTTCAACACCCATGCTGCTAGATGTCAACTCAGATGGAAGATTAGAAATTTTGCTAGTGTATGACACTAGCTCTTCACTTGAGGTCGAACTTTGGTCTCCAGAACTTGATTGTTCAGAATCTGGGTGGCAGAAAAGCGGACACTCAAACGAAAAAATGTGGTCCATGAGTAATTCCAATTATCGAATTGGAATACAAAGTCCGCATTTTCCGACACGTAACAGCGACCACAAATCGGTGACTCAACCATTACTAGCAGATTTAAAGCTAGATGGAGGTCCTGAACTCGTCTTAGCAGTGGTTAATGAAAATACAAATGACCCTACGGTAGTTTCTCTTTCACTTACAACATCAACGCCAACTGATTTTGATTGGGAGGTAGTTTTAGACCGTGGAACACATCCTTCTGATCCCTCATGGGGGGCATTGGATAATTCGAATACAGCCGTCGTTTTGACAACCATTGATTCAAACTCTGGTAATATGTGGATTTGGAGAATTGATGGAGCAACAGGATCTCTAGACTGGGAAAGAGTTGCCATTTCTGGAACAGATTCTGATCAGGATTCTCCCCGTCTGAGGTTACCGGGTCCAGTAATAGTTCAACTTGACAGTGATGCCGCCCCGGAGATGATTCTAACCATACCTACCGATTCAAACGGCCGTACTCCAGGAAACGGAGCAAAATTCATGGCCATGGAGATGACTTCTACAACTGAAATTTTTGACTTTAGAACCCCCAATGGCTATTCAGATTCTCAACCACTACCTATAGACACAGATGGAGATGATATTCATGATAGATTATGTTGGGTAACTTGGTATTCTGAATCTTCGGTGAATTTTAATCGTAAAGGAATGGCGGGTTGTCACGATATTTCTTCGACTAACCCAATAAAAGAATGGTCAAAGGACATGCAGAGAGGTTCTGGAAATGATAATGATGAAATCGCAGTTTCACCACCTATATGGATGGATATTGACGGCGATGAATTTTATGAATTAATTGTACCGTTCGGAAAAAGACTGTGGGCATTTAACGGTGAGGATGGCTCTTCATCAGCGATTTCCAGTGGATGGTCATCTCCTCTAAGTATGCCACATCGAGTCTGGTCGGCTCCGGCAGTTGCAGATATGGATGGCGATGGAACTCTAGACATTCTTATCGGTGATACGCTAGTTTCGCAACAAATTTCTGATTTCGCACCTTTAAGTGACGGAAGGGGAATTAGTTTCAATCCCAACCAACCAGACCCCGGAAACTTGGTCACTGTAACTGGACAATTTAGCAACATAGGTACTATGGACAATGAAGATGATCTCGACGTGGTAATTTTACAGAATGGAAATGAGATTGCAAGAGAGCGATTCGACGATGTAAAACCTGTTGCACCTTCAGGTGAAGGAGGGCCATACACATTCAGCGTCGACATAACTGCAGAGTTAGGAATTCACGAATTTGAGATGATTCTAGACATAAATGGAAACTTATCAGAAGCCAGGGAGGATAATAATCGTGAAGTATCACAATTAACTGTCGTAGAGCCCCATGTTGCATCGGTCGACATTCCTATTGAAACACCTAGAGTTGTTCCTGGTACTTCTGAGAGTGTTAGCATTACCTTGACTGCCATTGGTTCTAGAACTGAATCATGGACATTAAATTGGGATGATCAAAATCTTCCCGATGGTTGGAATTTCAACCTGATGAGTAATCAAAATATAAATCCGATTTTAATACCCGGAAATCCGGTAGATGTGGACTTCTCAATAGGAATCCCAAGTGATGCTTTGGGTGATGAGAATTCCTTTGTCGATCTGTCTTTAACGCTTGACATTGATACCAACATAAGTTCAACTGTGAGATTACCAATAGAAGTTCTTAGAACCAGAGGGATATCAGTAGTTGGTCCTGGAGGTCTTCCTACATCAGACGGTTTTGGAAAGCCCGGTAATACAGCAACTGCATGGTTAATGGTTGAAAATCTAGGCAATGCGTATGAATCTACTACATCGATAGATTGGAGTGCTCCNTCATGGGGTGGAAACCCTANGTTANACAACGCAGCCGGTGATGANGTCTTCNNNATCAACTTAGCACCTAATGAAAAGCGTGAATTATTTGTTAATCTAGAAACTCCGAGNGGTNTACTACCCGGNTCAACTACTTCAACGACNATGACNATGTGCATTGGTAGTGGTGAAGATNTNATGTGCGAAGACTTAGTTGTTAACTTCACAGCTTCCGGTGTAACTGTAGAAAATATTCATACAAGAACCCTACCAAATCAGTCACTGGCCTGGGAATTAAATGCAGATTTACCNTCTAGCGGTGAGTTGAANTGGAACCTAGTTTCTGCNCAAATGATTCAGANCGNATGGNTTTGGAGTGTCGATGGAGACCTTTCAATTAACGGCTCAGTTCTAGAGATTACTGGAACTGCTGATCAGTCCGTTTCAGGAAACATTTACCTAGATTTGCCAGTTAATGCAATTCCTAAAAGGCATGTATTTTCCACAACCGCCGATGGAATTGCAGAGTATGATATTGACTTTAGTCTGCATGTTTTACAAGTCTACAGAACAAAGGCAACCGTTGTTGAACCTATACCTGATTCACCTAACGAACCTATTTCGTTGTTTGTTGAAGTAACTAATCAAATTCAACTTAGGTTAGAAAATCCNGGTAATGGTCANGATGATTTCATACTAAATGCAGATACTATTTATGATGAAACTATGTCATCCCCACCTGTAGTTCAATTCAATATCGCAATCCCTCAAAAGACATTGGGCGCACTTGCAACAACCACCCTATCAGTTGATGTCATTCTATCGGAAGATACTCCCGCTCTGGAGCCGTTTTTGCTGAGGTTTACCTGGAAATCACTAGGAAATGAATCAGTATTTTCTGAAGTTGACTTACTTGTTCAAGCAGAACCAGATCATAACTGGGAATTAGAATTCGAGGATGGTTCAAATCATCTAGTTGAGCCTAGTCAAGAACTTTCATTGAATTTTACCGCAAAAAATATTGGTAATGCTATTGATACACTAGTNATAAAGCCAAAATTTGCTGTTGAATTTTTCGAGCAAGATTCTAGCCTGTGGTACGCAAATGAAATCACAAAATCGAACATTTCAGTAAACCAAACCGTTGATTTAATACTTAACTTTACAGTTCCTTACAATGCTTGGAATGGTACAACTGCTAGCTTAGATCTTGAGTTATTCTCAGACACGTTGCTAATAAGTAATTACAACCTGAATTTTACAGTTAGCCATATTTCAGGATGGAGATTAAACCTTTCAGAAACTAATCTTGTTGTAGAACCTAATGGTGGAAATCTGACATTAAATGTTGAACATTTAGGAAATAAAGNAACTGAGCCGTGGTTCAGTAAGGCTGGTTCAGGATGGAATATTTCCTATCCGGATTCAGGAGCAACCGTCCAGCCGTTCGGAAATTCTAATGTTACTATTTTCGTTACACCACCAGAGAACGCAATTGCTGGAGAAGTGGGTATCATCAAATTGAGAATTTCTGACGGAGATGGTTCCGGAGAAGTGATTCAAGAAGTCCCAGTTCGAGTTGGTTCTGCGCCCGAAATAAGTTTAGCATCTACTGGTAATTGGATGATTAATAGTGATGGTGGAATGCCCACTGCTTGGGTCGAAAATTTAGGAAATGATATAGCAACTATCGAGATACAATTAGTCGGTTTGCCAAATGATTGGACAGTAAATGCACCTAGTACAATTGTTATAGCCCCAGGTCAAGTTCTTGGATTACCTTTTGATATCGTACCACCTACCAGTTGGGATGGTCAAGCATTTGTCGTGAACTTTGAAATTGAACATCCAATCTTGGGAGTTTCTACTATGCCGATAACTGTAGAGAATAGTTCTTTTTCATTTGCTTCATCACCTGTATTAAGTGGTATCTCAGATAGAAATATNACAATAAATTATAATGGGGACATAGAATTAATCGGTCAAGATAATAGTGTTGATTTTACCCAGAATTCCGACTCAATATCTTTTGTAATACCAACGTCAAGAATGAATTTTACTTTAATTGACTCACAAGATTCTTCCTTGGAATATGTTGTTCACTTGGACGGAAAAATGTTACCCGAGGTCTCAGCAGACTGTGGTNTGGAAAAGAACTCATTTGAAAATCTAGGATTGTCCCCCATCTCGGGCAAGGTAGGCCAATGTCAAATTTTTGCATCTGCCCAAGAAACTGTTAGAGGAACAATTATTCTAATTTCCAACTCTGGTATTCAGGTACCAATATCAGATTCGATTGTGACTATTGGTGCTTCGAAAAATGAGACTATAGANGTTAACCTTTCGTCTTGGACCACTAATGCAGGTACAATAGAACTAACTCTAATGTTTATAGATAATTACGGTAGGATAATCAGCGAGGATGAAATTACAGTCGTTGCAAGAAGTAATGGATGGAATATAGGAATTCAAAATTTCAATGCAAATGGAGATATTAAAATTGATATTTCTCGAACAGAATATGACAGACTAATCGGAGTAACTTGTAAGTTAACAATTAGTTCTGAAAATAGTAACTGGGAAGAAACATTAGTAGTCGATATAGGTGGACTGAATTACGCACCTAAGCTTGAAATCGATCCTGGTGACGCTATTAGTGATGGTGAAAAACTGACTGCTGAGGTTTCTTGTGCATCTCCATATGATGTTGACGACAATCCTGAAGATGATTTTTCAACTACAGTATACAGTAAAAGTTCTGTAGTTGCAGTTCAAATGTCAGATGTTTTTGTCGCACTCNNTGTCTCATTAGTTCTGGTGGCNGTTGCATTCTTTGCTGGCCTTCTACAAGTTAAGGATGAAAAAATAGTAAGTAAAGACGATTTGACTAAAGCAAAAGTTGTCACCGAAATTAAACAAATCGAGGAGATTGAAGAAGATGAAGATATAGATGATTTTAGTCTAGAATTCGATCAAGATTTGGAAGAGAAGGTGAATGATGTAATAGACGTGGATGAAGAAGATGTTGAAACGTCTGTAAGCGAAGAAATTGTTCAAGAAATGGATAATTCAGCTTCGGGAAGATTGGCTTCACTTAGGGATGAATTGGATGAAGATAATGTAATTGAAAAACGGCCACTAAAGGATAGAATGGATGATTTCTTCAACAGTTAATTGCAAGACCTTATTGCTTAGCGTCTATTGCCTTAAGCATGGAGTTAGACAGTTACTCTGAATCTACATCATCATTCTTTACCTTGGATGCTTGTAATGGAGAAATTGCAGAAAAAATCTTCACTACATTGTCAAAAACGAGCAAAGAACTAGAAAGTGATTGGAAGAAACTGGTTGACGACAATCAAGATTTGGAATCGAGATTGAGAAGTCAAGGAATCGACGAACCTAGTAAACGTTCCTCAATTTCTTGGGACGATGCTATGATACTGTTCACCTGCAGTGTTGAAATCAATAGTCAGAATCGTCCAATACCTTTAGGCGAGGCGCTTTCTAAGGAAAGGTTTGGCAGATTCCCGTGGGGAGATGGTTCTGCTATCGGTTATCTACTTGACTATCTAAGACCAAATACTGGAAACAAAAACAATGGTGATGACTATAAAANGTTAATTTCACTTATCAATAAACTAAATTCTTATTGCGTAGAAAATCCAATGGGTGGAGAAAAATATCGAAACGGCTTGGGCGGTCTATGCATTCGTGGGTTTATTGATAAATCTGAAGTTTTCCAATTGCGCAAGTTCCTCACTGGTAGAGTCTGGAGTGTTTCAGCAGATGAACCGATAGATGGAGGTGTTAGGGACGCAATTAAGCATCTAGTAGCCATTCTGAAATCAGCTGAAAGAAGGGGTGTTGGAGCAATGCTCAGGGCTCATTCATGATTAGAAACTGTTGGAAGTCAAGCGTTCGTACATTGAACCGTACAATTCCGCTGTTTGGTCTATAATTTCTTGCGGCAATGCAGGAATTGGAGGGTCTTGTNTTCCCGCATCTCTAGCCTTCTTGAGATTCTCTTGGTGACCTGTTTCGATATAGTGAGTCCTAACAAATTCTTTCGAGAGTTCTATACATTCGCCATTGGCATAAGCTTCAGCGTCCCACCAGCGATCCTCATCTAATGTACCAAAAGTGTCAACAAGCACAACTTTGCGACCCGGNCCTAGNGCAAATTCCTTTTTGCCATCGACGTGAATCAATCCATTCTTTGAGGCNTCNCGTTCAATCAAAGCATCAACCTTCAACACAACGCTGAAGATTTCATCCAATTCTTCTTGAGTTATATTAGAAATTTCTAAAGCTTCTTCATTAGAAATATTTCTATCAAATTTTTCAAATTTTGTTGTCACTTCCAAGAAAGGTTTAGACAATTTTGTTCCATATTCACAATCTTCTGAAACNCCAAGNTGTTCAGCCGTAAGTTCTCCTCTNTGNNATCGCCTCCAAGCAGAACCGGAAAGGTAGTGACGGCAAATAATTTCCAAGGGGACAAAAACCCATTCCATATCTCTAGGAATTGCACCTGGCTCCTTTATCACCTCGACTTTACGAACTAAACATCGGTCTGGAGCATTAACTTCAACTAAGTGCGTACCACATATTTCCTCTTCTTCAATCAATTTAAACCAGTGAGCAGTGGTCCTGTTAAGTGATTCTCCCTTTCTAGGAATCAATGAAGGGATGATTTGATCAAAAACTGAAATTTGATTAGTAAACCTAAATTCCAGAATATCTGGATCATCGGTCGACCAAACTTGCTTAACTTTTCCTTGATATAACATCTCGCCCATATTGTAGGTTCATTGAAAACGGCTTTTGAACATTTCAGTACAGAATAAGTTCAAATTAATCCCAAAGCGTCTTCAATTCTATTCATCTCAGGACCCGTGGTTTCACTTCCGGCTAAGGCTCCGTGATTTGTTGCACAAATACCTGCACCAACATATGGTGAACCAAAACCTACGGTTCCAACCATTGGTGCAACTCCGAGAACTCTTTCAATTGCCACCACCTCATCTGGTGTTACATCAGGATGTAACAGTACTCCTTGATCATTAGTAACACCAAGGCTTCCAACTACGTCTTGTCCTGCAATAGTTGTAGCAACAACATCGACGCCCATCACATCAGCAATTATTTCCAATCCTTCATGAGGAACACTGGGCGATGCAACAACGCCATTTTCGTTTACAAGGAGTAAATTTCCAGCAGTGTTTACTCCTCCCTCCATAACAACAACATCACCGTATGATGTTAATTTGTCAATATCTTCATCTGTAGCAATATCTGCAACAGCAATTCCTCTAGAGTTGCCTGACACCAAAGCACCGACTAAGTTTGACCCTCCAATTGATTGTGCACATGTCTCAAGACTCAGAACAGATTCCATTGTTTCAATAATGGGTTTAGGCAATTCTGGTGGATGAAATAATATTTGTCCAACAGAGGCGAGATGTATTCCCACTTGATCACTGCCAAAGATATCTACAGTGTCAATCGCCATCTCAATCGCTGCTCCCTGTTGTGTTTAACATAAATAATGAATCTAGAGTTATTACATAAAATGCAAAAAAGGCCGGCTCTAAACAAGAGCCGGCCAAGTCCGCCGAAGCTGCTGAGGATACCGAGTGAAAGAAGAGGGGCACAGTGACTTCCTTTCCCGTGGACTCTCGTACCACAGTATTGGGAGAGACGTGGGAGGGCTTGACTTCTGGGTTCGGGATGGGACCAGGTAAACACCTCCGCTATGACCGTGCACCCATCTTCCTTCGAATCGGATAATGGATACGACGACTAGCGTCGTAGTGAATAGGCATGAATTATTAGACGAAGAGCACTCGCGGTGCGTATACATACGAAAAAGATGCTCGAACATTAGTGCTGCTGGACTGAATACGTCGCCGAAGCTTCGTACTTACATCCGCAGTCTATCATCTCGTCTTTTACGAGC
>PBWC01000032.1 GCA_002729095.1 Methanobacteriota archaeon | reverse complement strand
CGAACCAATTTCAGTTATTCCTGAGATGTTTGATGTTACAATTCAAATGATTTCTCCGATTAACTCAAGCACTTCTGAGCCCCTATTCTCTACAGCGAATAGAACTATAGAAATTAGTCCAAGTAACTCATCAAATTCGTTAACATTCACAACTGATGAAAACGGGGTAATAGACGCAGAATTATCTCCAGGTTCATACCAGTTAAGTGATTCTAATTCAGAAGACTATGTATTATTTAATTCGTTTAACCTTGAAGAGGACTTGAACTTCTCTGCTGAATATTCGGTTGCTACTATTGTAACTGGATACATTAAGGCATGTACTTCGGCAAATTTATCAGATTGTGAGACAGGCAACGAAAATAGTTCGACATCCCCAGCGAGTAATGTTGAAGTTTTACTAACTTCCAGTTCCAGTGATTTAGAATTTACTGTAATAACTGACCTTGATGGTAAATATCAAATCACTGTACCAGGAGATCTTGAATTCCAATTGATTGCTGAAAGCACAGGTAATTTCGGTACTAGTCACTATTTTGTATTGAACAATTCTTCGACCTTTGAAGTGGGAGATTTATTCATAACCCAACTAAGATACATAGATGGTAACCTTTACTTGTATGATGATAATACTTCATGGAATGGTTTCTCGTTTGAAAACTATCTGCCAGTTATTCTGGCTGAGAATGACAAAGGTGTTGAATGGTTAGGGCCAGTTACCGATGATGGTCAATTTGGATTTACTTTACCCGATGGGGAATACAGCTTCACAGTCCAGCAAGCTGAACTAAATGCAACATCTCTAGTAGGTCATTCCATAACGGAAAATGGAACTACCCACCAGATAGAATTGATAGCAAGTCCTGAACCAAACGATGTGCACTTTAATGTTTATTTAGACGTCATAGGTAACGAATCAGCAGATGATGGTATTCTTGTTTCAACGGAATTCACCCTGACCTCTATTAGCAAATCTAACGAAGTGATTAACGTAACCGCTGACGATTATGACTCTACAGGTAACATTACACTGAATCTCAAACCGGGTAAGTACATTGTTTCATTTAACTCTACATTAGCAAGCGATGAAAATGCTACAGATTTCAATAGTTTCTATGTATCCGACCAAATATTTGTGGAGATTGAAAGTACGGAAACTCAAGTGATTAATTTCTTCCTTGGTAATCAAAGATTAGTCAGCGGTGTGCTCAGTGACAATTCTGGTCAACCGATGCAAAAAGAATTCTTGTTATACAATGCAGACAAAGATGATTGGTTTAGCATTACATCAGACGAATTTGGTAATTTTGCTTCATATGTACCCGTTGGAGACTGGGTTGTAATTGTCGCACCTGTAGTTGAAGGTAACAACACCACTATTCTTCGACAGCAACTCGATGTTGGAGAAGATTCAAGTCTTAGAACAGGACTAGAATTGCAAATGGTTAATGCTACTGAAATATCTATGCAATTACTTGAATCGCAAACCGAACAACCAGTAGAAAGCGCAAGAGTTATTGCTGTTAGCGAAGATGGTTATGGCAATATAACAATGTCCAGTTCTAACGATACGGGTCATATTTCTGATATCTTAATGCCAGGAACTTGGAGTTTATTCCTAGATTCATCAAATTCAACGGACAAGTGGTTCTTGAACACGTCAGAATCACCGTTTAACTCAGTTGGGGCGGTTGACAATTCAATCGATTTAGGTACTCAATATGCTACCCTTGAGGTGTTTATTGGAGGAAATGTTTTCTGGGATTTCAATGATGACAATATTTCTGACATAGGCGAATGGATTGAAGGGGCTAATGTTACAATAATTGGAGATAATAATTCGGATTTCAATCAAACAGTCACAACAGATGTTGATGGAAATTGGGGCTTATTTGTACCTATCAGAGACGTTTACAATATCTCAGTTTCTAAGGATGGATATGAAACAGTATATTACTCCAGTGAAAATGCTGCTGGATTTACCGTTAACGATGATTCCGTTACCTCAGATATTGAAATCAATGCTAATAACGTTGCAGTCAGTGGTGTAGTAACAACTTCACTTCCTAATCCTGAATTGCAGTTAAACGGATCTTCCATTACCCTTTATTCAAGTTCAGATTACGATAGGGAATCAATCAGCATTGATGGAACCTACTCTGACGGAACTCTTTCATGGAGCGAAGATATTGTTCCTGGTGATTGGATTGTCGTTGTAGAGAGCACTAACTTAGACGACAATGGAGGTGGAATTGCAGTATCATATCTTGATGCCAACATCAATGAAGGTGCAGTATTAGAAATGGAAATGGTCGCTGGTGGTTGGGTAGAGATATCTACTAACTGGGAAGATATTAATCTCATAGAGCATCACACTGGTTCATCAGATCCTGACTACTCCAAGATTGAATCGGATGTTGAGATTTCATTTGATTTACTGCTGGGCTCATCGTGGAATTACACGGTTGACGAAAATGGTGAAGTTAGAGTATTGATGCCTGTTGGTGATGTTGAAATCGACTCTTCGTTCAATACAATCCAAAGAAACCTTTCGATGCCTTATTCATTCACTACCCTGCGAACAGTTGAACAGGGTATTTTGGATGTGGAAATTGATTACTCAAGAAAAATCAATTCTAAGACTTCAATTTCGATTAATGAATCCTCAGTGACCAACGCTACATTCAATGTTGGTAATGCTGAAGCAATGACTGCAATAGTCGATGGCGAAGAGTACAAGGTCATTGAGTTTGAAATCAACTCGACTTACGAAGGCACTGAAAGTATTGATAAGTTTACAGTTTCCGGTCTTGTTGAAATTAACCAAGATTCAGAACTATGGAGTGTAGAATTCTTTAATGGGACAGACTGGAATAGCGCAATTGAAGTAACTATGGGTATAGGTGAATCTTCACAAGATGAGTCAGTATCCGATTCTAGTGTCATTAAAACCAGAATTCTAATGCCTAATACCAGTTCATCATGGAGTTTCGATTCTGGTCATGATATCACCATTAGTTTGGATAATGAAGGCGGAGTTTCAAGCACACTATTCATGAACGTAGCAATACCTCAAACATATGGATTAGAAGTGACTGAAGTAGTTGATGAGACTGGTGTATCTCCTGGAAGTACGGCTACCTTCTCATTCTTACTTACCAACACCGGTAATGGCGATGATACCTTTAATGTCGAACTTTCTAATGAGATACCTGAAGGATGGCAAATTACNCCAAGNAGTTCTGCTATCACTATTTCTAAGGGAGATTCTCGAAACCAACAGTTCACAGTCTTCGCTCCTTCGGATTTCACATCAGGGGAAATAGAGGCATGGATAACAGTCGCTAGTGAAGATGGTTTGACAAACACTACTGTGGAAGTGGATATCAAATCTGCTAGAATCGATCTGTCAATCGATAAGTCTTCTATAAATGAGAAGTCATATATCTACGAAGTCGGCGGTGGGGAATTGATAATTCCGGTAGAAAATACAGGATATCGTTCAGCATCGATAGTTAATGTCACCGCTAAGATGACTGATAACACTGGTAATGTTTTGGAAACTTATGCCACTCAAACAATTTCAGTTGCTGCGGGTCAAACAGTTGATGCAATTTTCCAAATCAATGAAACGTCAATAAAGGAACCAAGATTCCTTGTATCCGTTGAAATTGGCGATGAGTCAACATTCATTGCTAGCGGAGGAGATATTGAACCATTCGACTTCATTGTTCCTGTTACACTAGAAACTATTGAAGAGGACTCTGCCTGGTTGATGGTCATCATTTTTGTTCTAGCAATTCTAGTAGCATATGGTGGCTTGAAGGTCGCTAGAAGTAAATCTTCCACTAGATTCTGATTTTAGACAAGTGATTAAATGCTTCACCTAGGTGTGAAGTGTATAGGTGGTGTCAGTTCTGAGTAGTCTAGACAGTGTAGAACTACTTCCTGAACCCGATGATGAAAGAATACTTTCAGCGATTGACCCATCAGTAGTAGGTTTTCAAGATGAGTGGAGGTCCGAAGTTACCGGATGGTTTCCACAAATTGCAAAACCAATTCACAGAGTGAGGAAGAAGAAATTTCTCGTAACTAATATCGTACTTTTTGCAATATTTGCATCTCTAATGCTATGGGTTTGGCAATCAGGGTATATGTTTGTTGAATTGCCACCAGCAAAATCCGAATGGGCTTTCGATGAAGCAGGATTTGAGTCAGACATTATGGATGGATTAACCGGAGATGGAGTGAAAGTTTGTATTGTTGACACAGGTATTGATTTATCCCANCCAGCTTTCAAAAATACAAATGTAATGTTCAAAGATATGATTTCGAATTCTAATAGCCCATTGGATTATGGTGCTACAGCGCATGGAACTTTAATGGCAGGTATTCTAGTTTCTCAAGATCATCAGTTTGGAGTTTCTCCTAATGTTGATCTAGGAGTGGTTGCTGCTCTAAGCGATGATGGTAATGGTATGAATACTGCTGATGAACAGAAAATTTCTGATGCAATTGAATGGTGCATTGATGACTTTTCTGCAGACATAATTTCCTTGTCTCTGGGCGGCACTCAAAGCGAGTCGATGACAAGAGAAGGACCCAGTGTCTCTTCGGTTAGAAAGGCTCTAGATCGAGGAATCTTCGTTGTGGCTGCTGCTGGAAATGATGGTGGTAGTGGTGATGATGGGCGTGTTTCTGTACCAAGCAATGTCCCACTGGTTATTTCAGTTGGAGCCGCATCACAAGGTGGGGCAGTATGGGAAAATAGTTCAAAAGGAAGTCAGATGACTATATCTGGCGAACAGAGGGTTCATCCTAATATGAAACCAGAAATTATCGCTCCAGGCGTCAGTATTGTCAGCACCGGCTCTGGTGGCCAGTGGTATTCTAGTAGCGGTACATCAGATTCGACCGTTTTTGTAACAGGTGCTTTAGCCCTAATATTACAAGNCCAGCCACAACTAAGGCCTTCTTCTACACTAGGAAGTACTTGCATCGGCGAGGTTAAACAAGCACTTCGTGTGAGCGCTTCAAATTCGATATTAGAACATGATGATTTGCTTGGATACGGTAATTTGGATGCAGGCTCTTGGTTAGAAGAGGTACGCTCAATGCCAAATTGTTGAATAAGTCTAATTTATGCCGATATTATCGGACGTTTTTGATACTATTANGCCAATTTACTTGATACAATAAAACGAAATTGATATTATTATCGGGGCTTTCAGTGAACAGTGTTATAATCCAGTCTACGATGCCTAATCTAGAGGCCCAAATATGACAGATAAAAAAATAGCAAAAAGTGTATCTTTAGTTGCATTACTGATTTTCTCAACACTCACTACAATGTTAGTAATCCCGTCAACAACTGCTGCGGGTATTAACCAAACAAAATCTGGTATCCTTAATGGGCAGGAAACTTGGTCAGGTACTCATAATTTAGAAGGCAATGTAACAATTGCTGCGGGTGCTACTCTGGTAGTTAGCGCTGGTGCAACTATCAACATTCCATTTGGAAAGCACATAGACGTTCAAGGTGCGATTTGTGTTGCATCAAAGAGTTGTGGTGCATCTTCCGATGGCTCTAGTTCGACTATGACTACATTCGCCTGGGATTTGCCGGCTGACTACACTGTGAGGGGAGATTGCGTGATCAGTATTGATGCTGCATGTGGTTCAGGAATGGTAATTAGAANTACAATCGATGAATCCAAGACGGGGCTAAATTTTGTAGATTTCCAAAATGCATTTGGCTTTGAAATTGGAGTTAACACTCAAAATGGACTCGACGCAAAATACGCTGCGCTCGTATTTGACGGACCCAATACATTTGCTAATGGTCTTAAATTCACCAATGTAAATTCATCAAACATTATTCTTGTAGATTTAGCAAACCCAACAATTACATCATCTGAATTTACCCTAGGTACCGATGCTTATTCTTTAGGTGGACGCCCTGCTATTGCTGCTTATGGAGCTGGTTCTGGCAGTGCAAATCCTTTTACTGTGTCAGATTCAACTTTCACTGGTAACTCTGAAGCAACTTGCGGCAATAACGGCAACGGCATCTCCATGGTTTGGGTTGAAAACAGTTATGCTTCTTTGACAAATCTTGACATTTCAGATAATGGATATGGTACCTTCTTCACTCAGTCGTCAGGCGAACTTTCTAACTCAACAATAGAAGTTAACTGTGCGGCTGTTGATACTAAGGGTCTAAAACAGACTGGCGACATACAACATACTTTCAAAATAAATGATAATACTCTATTGACCGAAAACCGAGCCGGTATTACAGCGTATGATGGCGCAAAGATTTCAGCATCTAACAACATTATTTCTGGCGTTGCGGAAAGTTCTGGAATAGCCATTCGTTCATCAATAGCAACATTGAACGACAATACTATCGGTCCAATTGGGGGCTATAATGGAATTTGGATTTATGGAACCTCCGAGGTTGTCGCAATTGGTAACACCATCACTGACACGGGACGAGAGCCAGTAGTTCATGGTGAATATCACTACAGAGACCAAGGTTGGCCTTCCGTTCAACCAACCAAGTCTAGACTGTACATGGAAGGAAATATTATTTCAAATAATTCAGGTACTTGTAATTCTCAAACNATGTATGGTGGTGAATTCCAATGTCCCGCAATCCATATTTTCAGAACCTCTGCCACTTTATACAATAATACAATCACCAACAGCGTTGGAGATGCTCTTAGAATTAAGGGTGGAATAGTTAACGTTCAAGGTAATAATATGCAAACAGAAAGTTTCGGCGTAAACATTTCGCATCATGATGATAACTATGGAAACAAGTATGGCTCAATAGGCTATTTTTCTGGAAATTCATANACTAATGCTACACAAGTTTACAATATCACTGAATCGAGAGTCACCATTCAATCAGAATATATTCCTGACGCAGGTGGTTCTGAAACTTTCCCGATTCAACTAAGATGGCTAGGTTCCGAATGTCCAGCGGTTCAAAATCAGTGTCTTCAAGTCCCTAATACCCAAGAAATGCCTCCTGCATACATGCCTATGTCCTTAGAGTTAGTAAACAACTCAACAGTACTTTCCTATGCGGGTCTTCAGAATTTTGATACATCGAAGATCCATGTACAAAACCAAAATTCTGCATGGGGTACACAAGTGAGAGAGGGAGAATTAGTTAGATTCCAAATTAAGGCATTGAATAATGATGTTGAAGGAGCTACAGTGATAATAAAGAACTCTACTGGATTCCCGCTATATACACTTACTACAGATCAATTTGGATACACTCCAGAAGTAACCTTACCAAGTGATTTCTATTTGGACCGTAATTGGAATAATCAGGTTGGTGAACAAGGAGTAACAGTCGTATTAGACCCAGGACCTCCTGCACTGACCACTGTAATGGATGAAAATACCTGCTCAGATGGTTATGACAATGACGGAGATACTCTAACAGATGATAATGATCCGGATTGTGCTTCTGGTAGAGAGATTCCAGCTTACAGCGTCGAAGCATACAAGTTTGGAAAAGGTGTTTATGAATTCGATTTTAGCTTAACTGGGCCTATTGATGATATAATCAGCCTTGATAATTTGCCACCAAGTGTGACTCTGACACAGCCAGAATTTACCTCATTTGCCCGCATCGTATCTCTTAGTGGAACTGCATGGGATGGTATTGCTCCTCCGTACGCTACTGACATTATTTCGATGCAAAAACAATTTGGCTATGTTGAGGATGTTCAAATTCAACCCCCAGGTTCTAGTCAGTGGTATTCTGCAACTGACACCTCAAATTCTGGAGGAGTCATTACTAAGGAAATTTATCCGTTTAGCACATGGACATTTAATTGGGACATGTCAACNTACTCTGAAGGTGAAGGAGATGTTACTTTCAAGGTTCGCTCATTTGATGGTTTAGAGTATTCTCCTATTACAGTGAGGAAGTTCAAATTGAATCTAGAAGCGCCAGATATTGTTATTAACACTCCATCGAATGGTCAAACACATTCTCCTAATTCTGCTAAAGGTTCAATCGTTTCATTTAGCGGAACCGCTTCTGACCCGTATTTTGGTATTTTAGGCAGTGATATCCAAACTATCTGGTTTGAAATTCGTAATGAGGCAAATGGCCAAACCTCCAAGTTTGGAATAAATGCCAATCCAGAAGTTGGCTTATCCTTGACTGCATGGTCATATGATTGGGATTATTCAATTTATCAAACTGGAACATACACATTCACTATTTGGGCTGCTGACAGTGATTTCTGTAAGAATGACTACAATGCAGAAACCTGCAAAGAAAAAACTATACAAGTTAATATTGAAAATAATAATGCAAAACCAGGAATAGTTCTAGAGAGTATTTTTGACACCGAAGTGATTAGAGGAAGCGAATCAACACCTATATCAGGTTATGTCTGGGACAATGACGGGATTGTAACTAGAGTGGAGATTGATATTTATCAAGGCGGTAGATCTACTGGTAATTCTCCAACAAACATCATCATTAGGCAAGACCAAATCGATAATGGAATTTTCAACNCATCTTGGGATTTGACGAACGTCTGGAAGACTAATACTTTACCGCATAATTCGGTCTATGAAATCGTTATGCGTTCCTTTGATGGAGAGGATTTTTCTGACGAGATTTCAGTATTCGTAACAATTGACAATTCAGTTGATAANCTACCTCCATCTTTNGANCCTTCAGGNTGGGCTAATACTGTNAAAGTATATTGTGATGAAGAATCNAGAAANTTGAATNGATGTGGAAAAGGTGCNGTATTCAATTTGAATGATTTCTTTGAAGNCCCAGAGGGTGCNATTNTNATNTACGAAGTATATGATGACCCAAGTACAGAAATAGATAATTTTTATGATTCATATTTCTCTATATCGACAGACGGCATTGCTACTTACAACCCGTCAGCAACACGTTCTGATAATATTGACAGTTGGTCTCTCGAGAATGTAAAGTTCAAGGCTACAGATAATAGTGAATTATCTTCCCTATCACGTCCAGTCGACATCAGTATTGAAGCAATTAAGTTCACAGTAGTTCGAGATGATTCAAACCCAATCATTACCACTTCTGAACCAGCATCATTTTCTGGAGTGGGGCTACCAAATAGTTTAGTTAAAGCTAGATTTGATTCTGGCTCCGGTCAAGAAATTAACTCTACACGTGTGTTATCAGATGGCACTTGGCAAATGTTTGTGACTACCAGTCAACTGGGTTCAGCCGATTTTAGAACTGTAGTTTTTGAAATGGATGGACAATTATTTTCCTCTGCGAACGATAATGAAATTACAGAGTTTAAGTTATCCATGGTTTCTGAAGAGGAGAGTTCAAATCTATTAATGATAATAATAATTATAGTTGTAGCATTGCTTATATTGATTGGAGTAGGGGCATACTTCTTTACATTTGAGGAAGAATTTGAAGAGGAATTCACTGATGTGAATAGCCAACAACAGAGTGCTGATCCTTATGCCTGGGCGAAGCAAAAAACAGTTCCAGAAATTACTACTCAGCAACCTGTACAGCAAGTACAGCAACCAGTTCAACAAGTGCAGCAACAGGTTCAACAACAGGCCGCTACATCTCAGCACCCTGGATGGATTTGGGATACTAACACAAATCAATGGGTTCCTGACCCTAATTACGTGCACGAACAATAAATGAGGTGATGATATAGCAATTAATGCTAAACCAGGTGTTCAAGAGAGAATTCTCTTGCATTTACTTGATTATTCTGATTATAAGAGTAGTGTAGAGGTTCCTTTTTCTCTGTCACAAATGGGTATTGCTAACGCAGTGGCCATCGCTCGCTCGAACGTACCTAGAGCCATCGCAGGACTGAAAGACCAAGGCTTGCTTATTGAAAGACAAGCCCACGTAAAAGGAGTTTCTCGAAAAAGAAAAGCGTATTTCTTAACTGATTCAGGGATGAACATTGCTGAAGAAACTTGGAATGAACTCAGAAATTTTCAATTAAGGTGCATTCTTGAAGATGGGCAAATTGTCAATACAACCTTGGGAGACATAAATTCTATTCTGCCATTTAGTATGCGTTCAGTAGATATAATTAGATACATGGATGAAAACTGTATTTTGGATATAAGAATGCTTTCAGCAGACTTGATTGAAAGAGATTTATCTAAGCATGTTGAGAAACAACTTGTAACTGCTTTAGGAGATCTACCAAGACTAAGACACTTTTACGGAAGAGAAAAAGAATTGGACAATATGTGTAATTTATTGGATGCAAGAGCGACTACACTAATGGTTCCTGGTATTGCAGGTATTGGAAAAACCACTATGGCTTCTAAATTAATTGAGAGATTTATGCATCGAAGAAATCTATTCTATCACAGATGCCAAGACTGGGAAGGATCAAGATCTTTCTTTGAATCTATTGCTGATTGGTTGGCTAACATTGGAGATTCTACTTTTGCCGACTATATTGCAACTACACCTATTCCGAAACCTGCCGATTCAGCAAGATTACTCATCGATGCTCTGGGAGGTGCTCCATCTCTAATTGTGATTGATGATTTCCATAAAATTTCAGATACTACACTTCACCAAACATTTCAAGCGATGGCTCTAGGACTTTTGGGCAGTGAAGATGAAATAGGGCTGGTATTATTTTCGCGTTCTTTCAAGCCTGTAGTTCCAACTAAGGATGCTGAAGGTCGAATTGCCAGTTTAGTACTTCCTCTAGATGGTCTCGATTCTGATTCTGGTAGAAAGTTACTCAGCAGTTTTGACAATCTTGAGGATGAACAATGGTTGTATATCCACGGTATTTCAAGAGGCCACCCTTTAGTTTTGGAATTGATTAATCGTGGTGCATCCGCAGGCGCTTTCCACGAGACACTAGAAAATTATGTCACCGTCGAGATATTTTCAAAATTGAGTGCTGAACAAAAAAGATTACTTTCTGCATTATCGATATACAGAGAGCCAATCCCACTTGATGCACTTAGCGAACAAAGTTTAGACATTGATGAACTTGATTCATTAGTTGAGCAAGGATTGGCCAGACAGGTAGAGTCAGAAATTTATGATGTTCATGACTTGATTAGAGAATTTTTACTTCGAAGTTTGGATGAAAAGGTCAAGATAGAATCACATATCAAGTGTGCAGAATGGTATTCTAAAGCAAAACAAACACCAGGTTTCACGATTGAACTAATCTATCATTACATTAATTCAAGTCTGAATGAAGAAGCAGCAAAAATTATAGTTGAAGATGGTAGAAATCTAGTTTCATTAGGCTACATGGAATTACTTGGTTTGATTGAAAACATCGATCTACAAGAAGTTGAACTAGATTCTAAGACAAGAATAAAACAACTCCAGGGTGAAATATTGGCTCTCCTTGGACGCTTTGAAGATGCTAAAGTTGTTTTTGTTGAGGCCGAAGAAGGTGCTAAAAAATTAAAGAATATCCCAATTAAGGCAGAAGTTCTTTCTGCTCAGGCAGATATCTCGCTTAAACAAGGAAATCTTGACGATGCACTTTCAATGCATAATGAAGCCTTGAAGAATTTCATCGAACTAGGTGACGCCCAAGGTGCTGCTAGGTGCTATAATAACATGGGATATCTTTTGAGGCGTAAAAATGACCGGTCCAAAGCTCTAGAATCATATGGGGAAGTGGAAACAATTTTGGAGCAAAATGATGATGTTGAATTAATTTCTGCTCAACTAATTCTAGCACGTTCTTTCTTAGATTTAGGAGAGGTCGAACGAGCAAGAAAGCATGCCATGGATGCATTTGAGAAATCAGACAATTCTGAAAATCAGCAAATACATGCTCGTGCCCAAGCAGTTTTGGGAAGATATCATGCTAAAGTCGGAGACCTTGATGTTGCATCACACCATTACAGTAATGCGCTAGAGGCCATGGGCGAAGAGGGTGATATACTATCGATGGTTGATATTACTATCCTACTTGGAGAGGTTTTGCAAGATGCAGGAAGAACTGATGAGGCAATGGAACACTTCCGAGAAGCCCTCGTAATTGCGGAGGCAAATGATTTGAGGATGCAAATTGGAGAGTTGTTGACACGTTTAGGAACAGTTGCCTCAGATAAATCACGTAGAATGGAATATCTTCAAAGAGCTCTATCGGTTTTCAGAGAATTAGGCGCAAAATCAAGAATGAGAGAAGTGCAAACACAGGTACACAATGCCGTGATGGGAATTTAATCATTGAGGTCTGTAGACCTGTAAACTCGTTACTCCATCGGAATGTACCACCCAGATAGTACTTATTCCTGACAGTTCGATACTTCCTGTATGTTGGCCACTTCCTGCACCTGAAATTGAAACTTCCATGTCGAGACTTCCTCCATCATCCTGTAAAGATAAGAATTCATTATTGAGAGATAGAGTGAATTGATTTTCATCAGCTTCAGTTGCACGCCAATATACTGATTCTGAGTATTCAATATCACCCATTCTACTTGCTTCATCTGCTCTTTCAATTGCAGCAGCTAAATCATCCATGTTTGCTTGTAGCGCTTCTTGATTCCAGCGCTCCCTAGTTGCGGTTTCAATGTCCCAAGCCCATAAACTGAACATTGATAGTAATAGTACCCCCAGTAAGAAAGTAAAGATATAGCCAAGTTCGGTGGCTGCACCATTAGTATCTTTACTGATCGAGTTTTTCCTCATCCAATTACCTCCTGCATGAGAACATCTAGAGACGAGAGTTGTAGAGAGAACTGAATCGGCTCTCCGTTTGTGTGCCATACTGCCTCCGAGGTACCAATACTTGGGTCAGGAACCCAGCCTACATAGTCATTCAACAAATCCAGCCTTCCTGGGTATATTGTCCAATCTTCACTCAAATCTAATCCATCCGACGCCTCATTCGCAATAGCAACGCCGTAGGGTTCAGCCCATCCTCTTCTTACTTCATAAGCAACTTCCGAAGCCAGTGTTTGCCTTGAAGATAGTTCAATATCCAGTGATAATTTACCGCCACCACTTATTCCATCAGTTGCAGGGTGCATTGAAGGAATCGTTGCAGCAAACCTTGGACCAGGTCCAGCACGATCAACGGGTTCGCGGAGAATTGAAGGAGAGAATTCGGGGTGATTTGTCACGACGGCACCTCCGGAATATGCAACCTCCATACCAGTAATCGATGAAGTGAAAGTATAGGTTAACCGCGATAGGTGGAAAACCCATGATGTTGCAAGGTTTGAATGAGTAGATGCTCCGTTATGTCCAATAAGAGTAATTTTTAGGCTAGATGGGAAACTACCACTTTCCCATGCTTGTTTGATAATCAGATCTTCTTGTCCAGCAAGAGATGCCCAAGGTAGATCAACAGTTATCCATCCACTTGCCATCATATTAACAGCAGAACACCTCTCAACTCCGTCGTGCTTGGATTGAATTATTCCGTTCTCCCCTTTGATTAAATGAATCTTGACCGGATGACCTTCATCAACATTGAAGTTATAGGTTCCTGAGTTGATGGCCTGGATTTGATTTTGTATTTGATTACTGACTTCTCCGTCGATACTCGCGTCACCGGTAATATTCCATTTACTGGAAACACCAGCCTTAGTAATTGAAATTGAGTTTGAATTTCCATCATTGTCTATCAATAAATTATGATTCTTACCTGATGTTGCTCCGGTATCAGATGCTGCAACTAAGTGAATACCTCCCGGGGAATTAACACCATCTGTAACTTTCCAAGTTACAAAAATATCTCCATCAGCATCTAAAATTGGCGCACCATCAACACTTGCAGGAGGCCAAGAAACACTAACACTACCGATTGCTGGAATTGATGTTCCACCACCCCTCCAAGTCACAGTAACACTACGAGTTCCTGGATTTGTGAAGGTAATTTCTCCATCTAATGAAGGTGAAATGAATTCATTTCCTAGGTAGTTTCCATTAGAACTGATTAATGAAGCCGAGCCACTATTATTGTCGGTATCAGTTTGTAAAATTATATGTGAATCGGTACTTGTTGAAACACGGACAACATCTGGTTCATCCATTAATATCTCCTTAGTGAATGTCACACCAGCCCTAAATTCATCTTGATTAACCGCAAAATAATCAGTAGACTCACTAGATGTCTCAATATTGATTTCATTGGAATGTTCACTCATGATGTGGATGCGGTTGTTTCCATCATTCAGTGGTATAATCCAGTTTCTTCCTGTGTTATCTTTTGGATTAGAATCTGACGGAGAAACAAGAGTTGCTCCACCGACCCCCATGGAGTAAAAAATCACCAATTCATGTGTTGATTCAAACTTGGAAATACCCGGTGATAAGTCTATTACCTCGGTATCAAAAATCTGTAAATCTAGTGTTTGTGATAGTTGTTCCTGTTGATATAATTTAACCTCAACTGGACCGAGAGGAATTGCTAATCCTGTTGAAATAGCGATTTGGGCTGTATCTGCCCAAATTGGGGCAGAGTAAATGAATGGTCTAGAAGGTCCGAGACGTAAATCATCAAAACACACCGACGATGTGAAGGTTTCAGGATGCTTAACCTCTATTGTATTATCAAAATCCAAAACTTGCTTAATTCTGAAAGTAGATTCATCTTGCCAAGTGGAGGAATACCACATTCCACCCCTTGTCAAATCCCATTCCACATTTCCATCAATTGGAATTAACTCTACGTTAGTGGAATCTCCAGGCATACCACTTTCACTTAGTGTCTCTGTTTGCTGCGCCAAAATCATCATTTGTGAGGACATATCACTTCTTTCTATTGAACCTTCTAATTCTTCGATTATTGGAACCATAGATACTAACATTAATCCTATAATTGAAACTACTCCACCGAATAAAAGTACTGTTGCTACAGCGGCAGAGACTGCTTCATCATTTCTTTGGGTGTTGACTCTCATCTTTCAAGCACCACCTGTTGAATACTCACGTCCAAAAATAGCGGTTCACCGTTTGTTTGTACGGTGATTCCATCACTACCACTCAATCTCTCGTAGGGGGCTAGTCCAGTAAACGAATCCAATGTTCCAGAAGCCCTGTTAAGATAATATTCGGATAACCACAACTCATTATATTGAGGAGTAATCACTGCGGCTACTGTATTTTCCATGGAAAAGCGAAGGTTGTATGATTCACCAGAAAAAGGAGTTAATGTGCCGATAGATAAAATATCTAAGCCATAGGAATTTGATGATCCTAGACTACCGTTAACATCAATGTTGGTGAGCAAAATTGAGCATCGATATCCATTTGTAGCCAACTTCTCAAAAATAACACTTGGATAGTCACTTATCTCCCAAGTGGAGTCATAGAAATGTTCAATTCTAGCATTATTGACTAGATTAATTTCATGTTCGCCAGAGGCTAAAGTTGTTAAAATCTTTAAGCCAGAAATAGGATAAGTTACGCTTCGATGTATGGGAATATCCTCAGCATCATAAATTGTCATTACATACCAACTATTCAAAGCCAAATCGTGTTGTGCAATGACTTCAGAATCAGTAGGAGCGAATGAAAATTCCCAATACTGCGAAATAGTCTCAATCGAAATTTTACTTGCAGTTTCATTCATCGATGTAATTCCAACTGCAAAATCACTAACACTTCTAATCGATATCGCATCATAGGAAACTAAATCAGCAGATATAGACCAAATTTCAGCATTTGAAACCTGTTGCAGTATTGATTTCTGCATGTTTAGTTTATGTCTAACACCGGTTCCGTTTGGGGAGTCACCAACGACATCAATTCGATCATCTAAACGGTCAGCAATTCCACTAGCATTATTCCAGTTGGTATTATCTTCAAAATCAGATATATATGGGTTCAAAAATACCCATACTCCACCCATAATGCTGACGACCATTGCAAGCATCATTATCACGCCTAAAACTTCACTAACACCACTTCTATCACTAGTGAATTTTGTGTCATTTTTAGTTCGGCGAATGCTTGACACGCCACTCTCATGATTCGGTATCATTTAGGTATTGACCTTTATATCACTGAAATCAACGCAATATTGGACAAAATATGATAATTCGAACATCGTCAATTAATTCAATATTTCGTTGTTAAAATGTATATCAGCATTAACGTAATGGGTCTTTTCTGGACCATCTTGAAGCGAAATATCAATGTCTCCGGAGAAAAAGTCTCCGATATGATAGAGAATCGTCGATTCTGCTAGATGTGGTGAGTTATTTTTCTCACTTAGGTGTGTTAAAACCACTGTTCTAGTATTTTCAGTACAAACTTCAGCCAAAAATTCTCCCGTTTGCTTGTTTGATAGGTGACCTCCACGACCCCTAATTCTTTCTTTTAGGGAGTATGGATATGGTCCATGATCTAATAATTTTTCATCATAGTTGGCTTCAATAGATATATGTTGACAACCATGTACATGCTTCACTAGCTCATCAGTCCAAGAGCCCAAATCGGTAATCACTGCGGCTCTTTCACCTCGATAATTTGCAACAAACGCAACGTTGTCAGAGTCACCGTGGGGAACTGGAACTGTTAGAATGGATAAATCATCTCCAACCCTAACCAAATCCAGCGAACCGAAATATTTTGTTAACATTGGATCAAGATTAAGTTCCAATGCGGTTCTCTCATTCGCTAAAACAGGAATATTCCATTTTCTTTGAGCTATTGCTACACCACCGCCATGATCTCCGTGATGATGACTCACTAAAATACAATCAATATCCTGTGGTTTTAGATTCATTCTATTGAGTCTCTTCTCCAGTTGTGCTCCACTAAAACCTTGGTCCAAAAGGACCTTGACATCTCCGGCTTCTAGAAGAGTCGAATTACCGCGACTTCCAGTGCCAAGATGTGTAATACTCATTGTCATAGCGTTCAAACACACCCCATCGCGTACAGGTCTTGAATAAACCGATACATTTTCTATTCAGGACTCTATTTTGGCATCTAATTGGCAAATTCGTAATGTAATATAGTCAAATTAATCGAAGTATTGTCGGAACATCGTTCCATCATACTCATAAGTGTAGGATGCGACAACCGTACTAGCGAAGCCTATACTTTGTTGGTGGATTAAAAATGCGCAGAAGCCAATCAACCTTGTTGACCACAGTTGCCGTCGTTGTTAGTTTACTATTTATGTCACAATTTCCGGTAATTTCACCGGTCTCCAATGCCCATCCCGATACGACAAATTTCGAGGAACCTCCGACAACTGATTCAGATGGTGACGGTATTCCGGATGTTCATGAAAATATATTTTCAGAATGGATAAATTTTACTGCAGTTGATGGAAGAAGTGTTTCTATGGCGGGCATGGATAAAAATTACTCAGCAGACGCCTTTATTGACATTGATAAGGATGGATTAAACGCAACAGAGGAATACTGTTGGCCTTATCCAGCAACTTGTACTGACCCTGGGTTTTCTAGAGGATTAACTGGAGTGGTTGATGGTGAAGGAGTGAGAAGTTATCTCGATCCCCGCAAGTCTGATACTGATGGTGATGGAATGCCTGACGGTTATGAGGCCTATATGTGCCTGAGAATTGGAGGGTTCGATTTAATATCTCAGAAATTTGAATGTAGGGATTTTGATCCTCTAAATGCAACAGACATGGATGAGGACCCTGATAATGATGGATTTGATGTTAACAGAGACGGAATACTTTCCATGACAGAGTTGTATACTTCCTCTGAAGAATATCTGTATGGTGCGCCTCAGAATCATACCAATGAATTAGATGGGTTGTGGTGCATTGCCACGCCTCCAGAAGGCTCTATCCTGACAAATTGGCCTTACATTCCCACCGGTGCTAATGCAACATTCCAAAATTTGATTTCAGCATGCGCAACTAACACGACAAGTGAGATAGGCGTAGATATGTGGTTGGGGACAGATCCTCTTCTTGAAGATTCAGATCGCTATAATTGGGATGGTTTTGCTCTTCGCAACACCTATCCTTCCTTTGGAGATGGGATTCCAGATGGTTGGGAAGTTCACTTTGGATTAGACCCACTCAACCGCAGTAGCGCATTATTCGATGGCGATTATGACGGATGGGATGCTAATCGAGACGGTGTTTTGTCACCCGATGTGAGTAGAACTCCTACCGCACTGAAATTAGGAGAACAACTATCTAACCTGCAAGAGTATCTAATCTATGATGATGATGGAAATAATGTTATTGCTGGATTAAAATCTGTATCTTATTTTACCGATGAAACAAGTTTGGAACACTACCCAATTACGTTCGCTGACCCGGATTCTGAACATAGTATATTGCATCATGATGTTCGTGGTATTGAAATTGTGGATTCAGTTGTCTATGTTACAACAAAATATGGTCTGTCAATATTGGATTTCCAGACGATGAGTAGCGAAGACATATGGATGCCTCAAGGAGTAGAATTATATGACTCTGAGTTGATTTTTGATGGTGACCAGTTGTATGCAATTTCACTCGCTTCCAGTATTGGTTTGGGTGTTGCTAGAATTCAAGTTGATGGATTTGCAGATTCTCTCAGCACCTGGGAGTGGTCATATACAGACGAAATACATTCAATTTCATCATTAGAAATTACCAGTTCTAACGCGCACATCATAGGATTAGGAGGCAATGGAACAGGAAATATTTTCGAAATAAGTAATGCTGGAAGTATTGTTGCTACTCACACTGTTAGTGAATCAATTTCCAATTCACTTGTACAAGCCAATGCTTCAGTCAGCGATATTGAACATGGATTGATGGACGGAGAATTGACACTTTTTGTCGGTACAAATGTTGGATTAATGTTAGTTAAAACAGACTCTGCCAGAGACGTAAGTTCTCCCGAATGGAGAGTATTTTTTTCTGTTGAAAACACAAGTATTGAAAACTCAATAAGTGAAATCAGAGCTCTATCCACTGGTTCTGCGTCAAATCCTGCCGAAATTAGAGATATAGTTCTCGACGGTCCAGCATCATCATCACCTCAGGTATTATGGTTTGGAACTCCTTCAGGACTTCATCAACTCAAGTTGAATGATAATGTGATAATACATAGTGGCCTATTAGAAAATCCGGGCTCTGATACTATTCCTTCACGCGAATTAAATGATATTCATTCTATACATTCTACTGGTGAAGAAATAATTGTTGGTTCTGTTCATGGAACATGGTCGTTATCAGGCGATTATTCCAATGTTTACCAAATTATGCAGCAAGAATCTATTCCTGGTGAAATTACTGAATTGGCAGTAATGGAAATCAATGGAAATAAAACTGTATTTGGTTCTTCCACTCCAGGGGAATTCTCTAATCTTGAATTAATGGATCCTGGTTCAAATGATTCTGATGGGGATGGAATTCCTGATGGTTGGGAATTAGGTAACGGAATGGATCCAACTGATCCATGGGACTCTCAACTCGACTTCGATATAGATGGTATTGATTTAGATCAATCAGGTGACGGAATTCTTGAACGTTTGTGGACAAATATTGATGAATACCAATATCAAGCAAGAACCACTGATGGATATAATTCAACAAATCCACAAGTCGGAGATACAGATGGAGATGGTTTAGGAGATGGTGAAGAATATTTCGGATTTTTCTATGAAAGTTCAAACTTGTGGTGCCACTATACCATACAAATGGAATATGTATGTGATGATGCAGCCGGACAATCAGCAAATGCAACATATCTTGCAGTTTCCAGTGTTGATTTAGGAACAGACCCAACAAACCATGATTCAGATGGTGACGGTATGCCAGATGGTTGGGAAATCGAAAATCGAAGGTGGGTTGGTTCGACTTTTACCGGAGGAAATAATTGGACTTTAGACCCAAACCGTGCTGAAGATGCAAATTGGGATGCGGATCAAGATGGTTTACTCAATTTATGTGAATATAAATGGTCCTTAGTAAGATTACAAGCTATCGAAGGTTTGTTGCTTGAAACACATGGAGAGGACCCATCTTTTGCTGTGAACTGGTCAATTCCAGACCCCAATAATGTTGATTCAGATGGAGATTCATTGCCTGATGGTTGGGAAGCAATTTATTCATGTTCATGGGATTCTTCTCGAGTAGGAATTAATCCATTAAATGGCTCTGATGCTTTCAAAAATCCAGATGGAGATGGCTACGACATTAATCATGATGGAGAGATTCAGCAGAATGAAGCATTCGTTAATTGGTTAGAATTCCATGTCAGATCTGACTTGTTTGACTTCAATCAAACCTTTGATGGAGTAAGTTTGCCTGATGGATTTACTACGGATTTATTCGAAAATATCAGTTTCCTAGGTATCCCTCAAGCAACTTTTGCTGAAAGAGCAGCTGGTTCATTACTCTCATCACAATTAAAAATCAGTTCAGGGTCCTGTGACCCATTAGATACTGATACTGATGATGATGGAATGCCAGATGGATGGGAAATTTGGTTTGCTAGATGGAACTTATTGGAAGATGATTGGACTCTGAATCCATTACAGCCTAGCGATCGCTGGGAGGATGCTGATGATGACGGAATGACTAACTGGGAGGAGTACAATTCTATATCGCCCGAATTTTCAGAGACCGATAAAAACAGAACGTCACCGAAATGGTTTGTCACAACGATTGGTAGTGCATACGCATTCCAAGCGTGGGCAGGAGTTCTAACCGACACATCGTTCGGTTCTTTCATAAATGATACCCAAGTCAATTTGACTGGTAGAACAGCAGACCCAAATAACATCGACACAGATGGTGACGGA